>NZ_JBJPHS010000016.1:0-95730 GCF_052939495.1 Phormidesmis sp. 146-12
GTTCCGGTTTCATTCATAAGTTGTCCGTTCTGGACAGGTTATGGGTAAAGTCACACAACTGATAAAATGATTTTTACCTCAACCAATTAACCATTGGTTGACTTACACTAAAATTACACTAAATTAAATTCTCATATCAGCATTCTAGTCCAACAATTCGATTGAACCCCATGATCTAAAGGTTTTCATCAAATACAGGGCTTTCTCCCCAGCTAGTATCTAAGCACCCATATTCCAGGCAAATTGAGATGGCAGAACTAACCTCGATCCTTGAAATTTTCCCTACGAATATTAATCCCTCAACCCTAGAGGTGGTGGGTGAAGATGCTCCTCAAACCAAGATTGACCAATTTCTCAAGTCGAAGGCGTTAGCGGCAAAAACTCAGAAAGAGTATCGGCGAGAGTTGCAGCGATTTCTAACCTGGGCGAATAAGGAGTGGGCGGACATAACTAGCCAGGATGTAGCGGAGTTTAAGTTTCAACTTCAACAGCGAGGACTATCGCCCGCCTCGGTAGCGCAGGCGATCGCGGCGCTCAAAAGCTTCTTCAGATGGATGGTAGACAGCCATTACTTGGCGGAGAATCCCACACTGGCAGTCCGCACCCCGTCACCACCAGAACCTCAAGCACAGCACTTTAGTGAAACAGAAATGACGGCATTATGGGCAACATTGGAATTCCGAGGTGATACGGAAGTTCGCGATCGTGCCATTCTCTCAGTTCTAGAACATGGGCTGCGAGTGGACGAAGTGTCCCAGTTGATCGTGGGAGATTTTGATGGGCAGCGGATTACGATTCGCAAAGCCAAGCGCGATAGTGTAGGACAAGTGCCATTAGTGTCTGAAGCAGTAATCGCGGTACAAGCTTATTTGGAAGAACGGCAGGAGCGAGGAGCGGAATTGCGTCCGGAGTCTCCCCTATTTTTATCCACTTCGCACAATAGTCGAGGCAAGCGACTGGGCTATCGAGGGATTTACGATTTGATCAAAGATTTAGGTGAAGTGGCTGGAGTTGAAAACTGTCACCCTCATCGGCTGCGCCATACATTTGCAACGCGCTTGGTGCTGAAAGGCGTTGATAGCTACCTGGCACGAAAACTAACCCGCCACAAATCGGAAAGTGCTTTCCGTCGCTACAGTGAACACGCCCGTCAGCAAGCAGCAGAGGCAGCCTTTCATGCGGCATTTGGCGATTAATGCGATCGCTTCCTGTTAGAATAGTACGCCTAAACTCCTTTAAAGATGGGAGGATTAGAATCAAAACGATTGCGTAACGTACAACAGATGTCCAATGTCCAAGTCTGCTGCGCCAAAAGCCAGATGGTTAGTTCCCGGTCAGTCGATTCTGGTGAACGGTCAAGTGCTGCCGATTCACAACTGTCAGATTGTCATCAAACGGCGAGAGGATCGATTTCGGCTGACGCGATCGCTCGACCGGGACGATCAAGTGCCTGTAGTCGAGCTTTGGTTCAATCAACCGATTCAAGGGGCGACGGCTTACACGCCAGAAGTGAAGCAAGGCAAAGTCGTTTTGGCTCAAGTGACTCAGCCAGAGCAAGTAAGGGATTGGTCGCAGGTACAGTGGTTGGTTGTGATTAGTGGTGAGGCTGCGATCGCCGTTCGTCGTCTGATCGTCCAACAGGCAAATCGGCAAACTCCGGTTCAGGCATCGCAGTCAAAAGCAACCGTCACAAAGCATTCTCCATCGGAAAATCCCACTACCGTTGTTGATGCCAATCCCTTTCGCGACAAATTGATTGTCAAGAATCAGCCGAAACATCAAGTTGTTGACCTGGATGTGCTGGACTTTCTGGATGACGAAGGCATGGATTGGCTGAACAAAAACTCGTAGGATTTGCTCACCCACTACCCAAAATGGCTACCGCTTCCACTCAATTGATGAGTTGAGGACGCGCAGGTGGTAGTCAATCCTCCGGTTTCAAGCCAAACTGCATCGCCACCTCCTCTGCTGCTGACTGAGCAACAACAGACAGCAGTCAGGGCATTGCAGCAGTTTTTGAGTGACGATGAGAAAAAACTGTTCTTGCTGGCTGGGTATCCAGGGACGGGCAAAAGTACAACCATTGTGCAAGTCGTGCGATTGTTGATTGCAGGGGCAGGACTGAAGGTTGTTCTGACTGCGCCGACTAATAAAGCGGTGGCAGTCCTTAAGCAGATGGCATCTGAGCAAGGACTCCGAGTAGACTGCATGACTATCCATCAGCTTCTCGGATTGAGTTTGGTCAAGCGCGGTAAGGAGAAAGCTTTAGAGCGTACCAGTCCTTCTTATCTGGAATTGTTTGATCTGGTAGTGGTCGATGAGTGTTCGATGGTAAATCGGGATTTGTGGGACTGGATTCAGCAAGCAGTCTCCAATCTCTGGTGCCGTAGCAAGATTGTCTTGATGGGCGATCCAGCACAGTTGAACCCCGTCAACGAACTGAAATCACCCAGTTTCAGTGTGCCGGACAAAACCATCCTGACTCAGGTGGTACGTCAGAACGACGATAATCCCTTGCTGGAGGTGCTGAAGCGCTGTCGGCAAGCGATTAAACAGCGATCGCTCTTTCAACCGTTGATGCATACCACCGAGGATCGGCAGAGTGGCATGGTTCTGGTCAACTCAACGACGCTGTTGAACTATGCCTGTAAGCGAGTTCAGCAGTTTGAACAGGAATCCAATCGCTTTCGTGTTCTGTGTTGGACCAACAAACGGGTGGATTATTACAACCGATTGCTCCGCAGGCAACTTTATGGCAATCATGCTTCTCGGTTTCTGGTAAGCGAGCGGTTGATCACGATGGAAAGTGCGATCGCTCCCGATGGCAAAACGGTCGTGTTACCGACCTCCATCGAATTTACTATCACGAACATTGAGGAACAACGCTATGAAGGTTATCGCACTTGGTGCTTAACAGTGCTGCCAGAGGGATTTGAGACGGAACGGCAGCTCTATGTTTTGCACGAGGATGAGCGGCTCCGTTTTGACAGCGAGTCCCAACGATTGAGCAACGATGCCAAACGAAATCCATTTCTGTGGCGCAGGTACTATCGCCATTTGGAAACCTTCGCTCAGGTGCGCCCCTGCTTTGCGTTGACAGTACATAGCTCTCAAGGCAGCACGTTTGAAGAAGTCGGCATTGATGGCGATGACCTGCGGAAGCGTTTAGGGGATGGCGATCGCAGCAGTATTCGAGAATATAACCGCCTGTTCTACGTCGGAGCGAGCCGCGCAAAAAGACGAGTGCTGGTGGCTTGGTCATAAGTCCTGCTCCAGTCAGCCAACTCAATTAGAACCAGAAAAATCATTGGGGCTGAACTTGAATCTGATGCCAAAGATTAATTGGTCATTGCAAGTCAGCCTTCTTCGATAGCAATTTCTATGTAGGTGTTTACCGATGACAACGCAATTGCCACAGTCTAATGATCCCACCCGATCAATTCCGGTACTGAATCCTGCGGTTCCAATGCCAGAATTTTCATTCTTCCAACTGGTTAAAGTCAAGACGACTCAGGAGGTTGGAATGATCGTTGGTGTATGGTGTGTAGAGACAGAGGAGCAGTCCTATCAATGGCTGTATCGATTAGAAGGACTGACGCAACGCAGTACAACCTGGTGGCAGGAATTGCAACTTCGCAGCTTGGATCGGAGACGAAACCGTTGAGAACTTGTTGAGGCTACCGCCACGATCTCATGACGTGATTGCAATCCACGACCATGACTACAACCAAAACTCGATCTGTTAATGGGAAAACACGGATAACTGCTTCAAACGATTCAACGGAGGCAATCCCTAAGAAATCCCGACGCTCTAAATCTGACAGCAAACCTAAAGAGAACGCGGAGATAATTACACAGGAAGGATTGAAGTTGGCGATCGCGCAAGCTAAATTAAACGAGGCACTGGCGTTTGTCAAAGCTGCCGTGCCTACTAAACCATTACATCCAGTGCTGGCAAATGTCTTATTGGTTGCTGATCAGGACACACAGCAGGTGAAGCTGATCACCTCTGACATGGCAATTAGCCTGTCTGCTAGTTGTGAGGCAACTGTGCAGCGATCGGGTGCCATTACGCTGCCTGCTGAAATTTTAAGTGCCGTGGTGAGCCGATGTCCGATGGGTTTACTGGCGATCGACACCACTCAAACTGAAGAAAGCTCCTCAGCAATCTTGAGCGATGAGCAGGGCGGCATCACTGAGATCCGGGGCATGAGTTCAGAAGAGTTTCCTGAAGTCGCTGCTGTAGCGGGCAATCCGGCTTCTTTGCCAGCCAAAGTTGTGCAAGCGGGGCTGAAGGGTGTGTTGTTTGCTGTCAGTACAGATGAAACGAAACGGGTGCTGACAGGCATGGAATGGAAATTGGACGGGAGCACACTGCATTGCACTGCAACCGACGGACATCAGGTTGCGAAGGTGGTGCTAGATACGAGTGGCATCGGCAAGAAAAAGCGTAAGGTGCAGACTGAAGCTGCAAGTGCTTATATTATTCCGGGCAAAGCCTTGAAGGAACTGGCGAAGACGCTGGAGAAAACAGCATCCGAAACCGAGTTGCAGGTGTTCTATGACGACAAGGCGAAGCGGGTTCTATTTGCTGTGGAGGAGGACGACCTCTCGAAGCAAATTTCGTGTCAATGCCTCGAAGAAGAGTATCCTGACTGCGATTTGCTGTTGAGCCGCTATCCATTCAACCAAACAGTTACTATCAGCCGTTCATCCTTGCTATCGCGATTGGAGCGGCTGGCAGTGCTGGCAGACAAAAAGGTGAAAACGGTCAAATTCTGCTTTGATAGCCAGCACCAGACGATCGACCTTTTAATCGAGCGGGATTACGGCAAAGGCAAGCAGGTGCTCGATGCAGCGATTCCTGAAACTGTAAAGGGCATGGCGATCAAATTCAACGTCACCTACCTGTTAAACATTCTCAAAGCGATGAGCAGTTCTGCTCTCAAGCTGGTAATGCATCAGTTTAATACGCCTGCTAAGGTTGAGGCGGTGGGGGATGTGGACATTCCAGAACTGCGTATGGAAGCCACCTATTTTCTGTTTCCGATGGTGAATCAGGATGAAGTGAACGGTCAAACTCCATCCGAGGAGATATCAGAGAACCAAACAACCGAGGACGATGACTAATCGATCGCTGCACTAGAGCGCCACTCTGGTGCAGTTTCCCCCAACTGGGGCAAAAATGATGACCTTACATTTTCAAAACCATGACCACCGCACTGCATTTAGCGTATCGACCGCAGACCTTGCAAGATTTGGTTGGACAGCCTATGATTCAACGAACTTTGAGTAATTCAATTGCTCAACAGCACATTGCGCCTGCCTATCTGTTCACTGGGTCGAGAGGCACAGGTAAAACCAGCACTGCTCGCATCTTCGCCAAGTCTTTGAACTGTCTCGACGACGATCGACCAACCACTGAACCTTGTGGCGAATGCCAGTCCTGTCGTTCCATCGAAGTCAGTAACAGTTTGGATGTAACCGAAATTGATGCTGCTAGTCATAATGGTGTGGATGATGCACGAGAACTAACTCAACGAGTGAATTTAGCTCCAGTGCTAGGGCGTTATCGAATTGTGATTGTGGACGAGTGCCATCAACTCACAACCCAGGCACAAAACGCTTTGCTCAAATGCATTGAAGAACCACCGAAGCACGTTGTATTCATTTTGTGTACAACAGAGGCTCACAAAGTATTACCAACGATCGCCAGCCGTTGTCAGCGATTTGAATTCCGAGTATTGTCGGTTAAGACGATCGTGAAACATCTGCGCTGGATTGCAGATACGGAAGCGATCGTGATTCAGGATGAAGCGTTGATGGCGATCGCTCGGCTATGTGAAGGTGGATTGCGAGATGCCCTACAACTGCTGGCTCAAGTGCGTTTACTGGGTGAGGAAGTCACGGCAAGTCAGGTGATTGAGTTGGCAGGCGGAATTGCCGAAGTGGACATACTGGCAATGTTGCAAGCGATGGCTGCTAGTGACACATTTCAACTGCTGCAAACTGCCCGTAACTTGATGGATGCGGGCAAATCTCCCAAATTGATTCTGAGCAGCTTGCTACAAACCTACCGAGACTTGTTAATTGTACAATCCGCCCCGAATCAACGGCACTTATTGACCAGTTCTGTCAGTTCGGATCAACTTCAGTTGATCGCTCAGTGTTGGAGCCATGACACAATTCAAGCAGGGTTGGCTCAACTCCACGCCAGCGAAGGTCAACTCCGCTTCAGTCCTAATGCTCAAGTTTGGCTGGAGGTCTGTTTACTGAATCTGCTGCCCAAGCTGACGAGCAAACCTAAAGCAACGTTTCCATCACCGGAACAGTCAGTCTACAGGAACAATGGTAGCGGTCAGATGACAGCCAAGAAACTCTGGCAAAAAGTGATTGACCGCGCTCCAGACAATACCAAGCGATTTTTGAGCAGAGCCAGGATGCAGAGCTTCAACGATAATCATGCGGTACTTGCTGTTGAAGAACAGTATTTGGAGCAGTTCGAGGCGAATGCTGCCAAAATTGCCCGCATGATGCAAAAGCTAATTGGTGGAAAAAAACCTGTGAAACTAGAGATTCGAGCAACCACGACTGCTGCTCTCTGATGAACAACGATTTCTGTCACTGACAGCGCCCGCTACTAAATTGCCCTGCAACTGTCAGTTTTACCCTCTCTTCTACAACAGCCATGCCCACATATTTACTGATTGGCGAAGACACATATTCAATTCAGCAAAAGCTTGCAGTTTTCAAGTCCAAACTTGATTCAACCTGGTTGGCGTTCAATTTCCATATCTATGGACCGGAAGCTTTAGCTGAAGCGATCGCAACTGCCCGCACTTCACCTCTAGCTGACATAAAGCGGGTCGTTGTTGTTGAGAACTGCCAGTTCAATCAGTTTGGCGAACAACAACTTGAAATCCTGCAAATGCTTCCCAGCTTGCCCACCAGCACCACACTGATATTGACAGGCAAAAGCATCGATAAGCGCCTGAAAGTGGCAAAACATCTACTCAAACACGGCGAACTGCAAGAGTTTGAGATCATTCCACCCTGGCGCACAGATTTGATTGAGGCTGCGATCGCAAATCGAGCGAGGCAGCAAAGATTAGCTCTGGCTCAACCTGTGGTTGCATACCTGGCAAGCGCGATCGGAAATAATTTGGCGCGAATGGATTCTGAACTGACAAAGTTGAAGGCGTATGCCAACGGTCAATCTCTAAGCCTCGCAGAGGTGAAACGCCTAGTCTCCAGTACGATGCACAGTAGCTTGCAACTGGCTGAGGCGATAAGAAAAGGGGACATGGCACTGACGATGCAAGTGCTACATGAATTGCGATCGAGAGCTGAGGTTCCGCTAGTGGTTCTCTCAACTCTTCTGACTCAGTTTCGCACCTGGTTATGGGTCAAGTGTGCCCTCAACGATCAGACGCGGCGGAAAGACACCGAAATCGCTCAACTATGCGGAGTGGGCAACCCCAAGCGGCTCTACTACCTGCGTCAAGAGGTTGCCAAAACGCCGATAATAGCGTTGACTCAAGCAGTGACATCGCTGTTCGAGTTGGAATGCGACTTGAAACAGGGAGCCAATCCTGACGTGATAATGCCAGCACTGGTGGGGGTTGCAAGGCTATTCAAGACTTGATTTAGGGTGCATAATCTGACCAAAATCACCAGGTTCTGAGCACTGCTGCACCCTAAAAATGTAATTTAGCGGCTATGTCTGTTGCTGGAGAAACTGTTTACATGCCTGTATTCTAAAAAACGCTTAAAATGGGTATAGCCTCTAACGCAGAACTTCATAAGTATGGTTAATACTGCCTACGATGACATTTTTGGTGCTGCTTTGGCGCTCCCACCTGGTTTAAGGGCGATGTTGGCGGAGCATCTTCTGAAAAGCCTGGATGCCCAACAACAGGCAGAAGTCGATATGCTCTGGGCGGAGGAAGCTGAACGGCGAGTTCAGGCGGTGGAGCAAGGAACAGTGACACTGATTCCTGGCGAACAGGTTATACGGGAACTGCGTTCTCGGAATCGCTGATGCGGTACGATTTTCATCCTGATGCTCAGAGAGAACTGCAAGAAGCGGTTGATTACTACGATGGGATCAATCAGGAATTAGGCGATGCTTTTCTCGATGAGGTAGAGCGATCGCTGGAACGCATTGTCAAGTTTCCAGAGGCTTGGGCACAACTATCCATAAACACGAGACGCTGCCGAACCGTTGGCTTTCCCTACGGCATCGTTTACCAGATTCGGGGCGATCGCATCTTGATTGTTGCCTTTATGCATCTCCAGCGCAAGCCAAATTACTGGACAGATAGAGTTTGACTTTTTCCAATCGCAACAGAAATTGCTCATGCTTATCTGGTTGATAACTCTGCTGCGACTGACGTTCTAAGTCGGGTGTCTGATCTGATGGAAGGCTTCGAGAGCCAATATGGGTTAGAGATGCTAACCATTACCCACTGGGTTACTCAGGAAGATTCGCAAACAGCAGCAAGCTTTCAGAAGGCGATCGCCAAAGTTCAGGATTGGAGTCTACGACAACGAGAACTTATGAAGCCTCAGCACGTTTGTAAGGCATGGCACCGTCTCCACGAGCAACGTTGGTTACTTGCTGCTGAGCCTGCATCGAGTGGTTTTTGATACAGGTTTACACAGTTGAGCTTCTGTTCGTATAGCTTCAGCCTCTGGAAGAGTCGCGTTGCACGGCAAACCTGACCATTGCAGCTTTGATCTTGGAGTTTCGAGTTCCAAGCTTGACGTACCGTGTTCAGATGTCAGAGTTCCGAGCTTTAAGGCTGACGTTCGGTGTTCGGGGTCAAAGTTCCGAGTTCTGAAGTCAAAGTTCCAAGCTCTGAAGTCGGAGTTTTGAAATTGAAAGGCGAAGTTTGGGGTTCAAAGATCGGAATTTCGGGAGCAGAGGATCGAAGGTGAGGGTTAGAGGGCGATCGCTCCTGATGCGCTAGAAGCATTGAGCCTACTATTTTGCAAACCAGGCTTATCCTCGTCCTTCCAGCTTCCTTTGAAGGGTACTTGCTAAGGGCACACCTGCACGAACTAAGCGATAAACTAGCTCAGAGTACCGTTTCAAGCTTTCGGTGTTCTTCCGAATTTGTGTTTCAAAGTTGATCCAAATTCGGTTTAATAATTCTGCTGTTCTTCTGCCATTTCCGCGTTTTTCACTCCAAAGGTCGTGAGTGGCATTGCTTGCACACTGACTGAGCCAGTTAAGCGTTGGTTCTGGTGAAAACTGCCAGCCAATTCCGTTGAGCATAATAATAAGATGGCTATAGGTGTCGGGATTATGACCAGCTACACCAACCCATCTATCAAAAATATCAACAAAAAGGTGGGCATACTGCCAGTCGTCTTTAATTCGAGAACTACCATGCTGGGTAAAAACGAGCAGTTGTAAAACTTTTTCAGTATCACGATCGAGGTAGTCATGGCTGGCTTTTCTAGAAATTTCTGGATTATCCAGCACCCAGGTACAAATTTCTTTCCAAATTTCTAGAGCTTGTTCAGTTGGTCCTTCAACATAAGCAATTTGATGACTGATGTATCCATCTAGCAAATCAGCCGTCAAATCTGGAACCTTAGCCCAACTATTCTGCAATGGTGTCAGAATATGATGGCGAATTTCCTCTATGCTGAGTGACTTTGCTAAATACGCCGTCCAGTTGAAGATAAAAGGATTCCACGTATATGGTCGATTAGGTTGTGAATACTGTCTACCCTCTACTGGTAAGTTATCTTCAATAGTTCGAGCTATTAAATTGTCACAAAGCTGAAGCAAATTATCTTTTATGTTATAGACTTGACACAACTCAGTGAGCGGCAAAGCATAAAGCCCGTATTTAGCCTGTTCATGCACAAAAACAGTATTTCTTGCTGTGGGAATTCTGGGAAGTTGAGGAATTTCATTTTTTGCTAAATAATCAAAGTGACTTTGAATAATATTGTCTTCCCAAGTTTCTAGCTCTTCATAACTAGTTCCAAATTCTCCAACACGAGTCCCATAATAAACTTGTCCAGGAATTATAGACAAGGAGAGGCAAAGACTCAAGGCATTCCAAAACAGTACTGGATCGACGCTCCAAGCAGACTGTAAACTGAGAAACAATACCTTAAGAACCCTATCATCGGAATGAGCAAATCGTTTCAATGATTTACCAACAAGTAGAAGAATTTGTCGGCGTGCTTCTAAATCGGCTATTCCATGTGCAGCAAGAGCAGCTAATCCACGTCCGGCAGATACATCAAATCTACAAAGTGGTCTAGCATATACAGAGGGTTGAGCAGCACGAGCCGCTAACATCAGAATATCTTTGCTCCATTGAAGAAGATCTTGAGCTTTCATCCATTCAAAATCTATGACAAGAGCTGCGGCAGCAACACTAGCAATTGCTCCTAAGCGCGAATTGTCATAAGAATTCTCCGACTCTTCACTAGTAAAGTCATTCGACTGTTGAAATTCTTTAGCCCACTTGACCATCTCTTCCAGAGCTTCCCTGTCTTCTATATTGTTTTCCTCTATCGCTTTACGAGACCACAGTTCCATGCGGAGCCATCGTTGATATTCAGAGTTAATAGCAAGTTCTTTCTCGTTTCGTTTCTTTATATGCTCAGGTTGTTGAAATTGCACATACAAGTTGTCCCCATTTTTGAAAAGCTGATAATTTTCTCTTTTGCCAAAAGCTTGATAATTTTCCATTTTCTTGTGAATAGCAGAAATGGTTACAGAGTCTTGTTCTTCCTCTCGGTATTGAAATGGTAGATTTTCAGTAAATTGGCTGACAGCCTGCTCAAATGATATGCGAAGAGATTCATCGCTAAAAAATAGGTAGTGTGTTGCGAGTGAGCGGATGTCCAGTTTACGATGAGGCTTCTGATCATGTTCTTCAAGCAATTTATAAACCCAATCATTCCTCTCAAACGGAAGTCTGAAGCGACTACTCATGTCGTCAACTAAGCGTTGAATGTCTATACTCCAAATTGCAGGAGAACTAACGATGGGTAATGCTGCTTTGAGGCACTTTTGAGGATGAGCAAGAGTGAGGCTGATACAAATTCCCAACACCGCAACACTATTACTACCCCTAAGAACTTTCTCAAAAAGTTCCTCTATATCTCTACCATTCTCAATCTGCTTCTCCATCCAGACTTCAAGAGCCATAAGAGCAGACATAACTGTGTTAGATCCGTTATAGGACATTCCTCCTCGGTATAAACAGTAAACTTGGACATCTCCCCAGAATTCCTGCTCTCCAAAAGGCAAATTGAGTTTTATTGGTAATACAGTTAGAAAGCGTTCATCCAAACTTTCTTGCTCATCTAAACTTTCTCTTCGTGTATATTCATACCATCGATCAGTTGCTGCATTTGTGAGAGTATGCACTAAACGCAGACCTTCATTTTCATCCTTTGAAAGTAGGTATAAAAATGGTCCATGAATATAAGCGGGTGGATTAAATAGCTCATAGTCCCAATTGTCTCGAATACCAAACATAGAACGTGGCTTAAATCGGTTAGATTTTGCCAGATAAATTGCATATTCAAGATTATCTCGTGGAGTTATAGGACATCTTGGTTTAGATATTAGAACATCAACAGCAAAGTCTATGAATTCCTTGGGGATACGATCTGCTAGAGGTTGATAGTTTTTGAAAACTTCTTTTATTACATCAGAATGATTATGCTCTGCAACTCCTTGGAGATAAGTGATGACTCTTTTTGGCAGAACGTCGGCTGAATGAAATACAATTTTGTTTAGATTATCTTTATACTCGTCATTTCTTGCCATAACTAATCTCCTGCTTCTTCAAGCCATTTGAATGAAATTTCGCCAATTTCTCTTCGATAGATAGAACCTATTGGTGCTTTTGTTTGCCACATTTTCATTAACCTAGAAGATTCTAGACGAATCTCTTTAGGCAAATTATTAATATGTTCTAGCAGCCAACCCATGAAGGGTTTCCATATTGACCATCTTGGTATCGGATCGCTCATGAAAAGTGGCATGAGTTGATTAGCAAGTTCTTGTTTTGTTTTTGTAGATAAAGGTATTAATGAGAAATTCGGAATAACTTCCACAGTTCGTAATACAACCATTAACTCAATTAATCGTTGTGCATTGTTCGCAAGCAATAAGGACTCTGCTTTATTAAGTAGTTCGTTTGCGCGTGGTGAAATGAGAGGAGCAGTTAAAAGAGCTTGTCGCCATCTAGAGGAGAGCTTTGAGGCTTGCTCAATTTCTTCAATTCGTTGAATCCAAACATCTGCTGTTTCAGAGTTTTCTAGTAAGGCTACTCCTAGCAATTGAACTGCTCTATATAGACCAAATGGTTCACCTATCTCTTGTAGGTAGGCAGGTAGTTCTTCTCGATGTTGGTCCAGCACACGATACATCACCCAATCTTCTAACAAGTCATGACTAAAACGGTACAATTCTCGTTCAGGATCTTGTGAGAGGATTCGGTCTGATTTGAGGGAGATAATTGATTCAGGAGAAACGTCATCTTCAGTAGGAAAAAGCTTTCCAGGAGAACGAACAACTCGTCTTCCTACTCTTAAAAGAGAATTTTTCCTGTCACGACCAGTAACAGAGCCTTCATCTCCTACCATTCTCTCCCACCAAACTCTACTAATTTCTATTTCTGTAGCAAGGGGTGGTAATTCTCCTGAGTTTGGCAGCATTCGTACATCTTCTAATAAGCTCAACATTAATGGGGTTTTCAGTACAGGAGATAGTTGCTCAAGATACAACAGTGGTTTAAGGCGAAGACTATGTTCAGCAACTCTTTGAAGTTCAGCGAAGGTTAATTCTGGTACTTGCAGTCTCATGGGTTTTCCCAAAACTTGCCAATTTAACCACCGATAAACGTCTTGGAGGTTTTCCTCCCGTGCTGAATACACAACTATCCAGCCTGAAGAATCATTTTCATCACTGGAAAGCTCTGCTAATGTGCGAAATAAGTCGTTGATAACAGAGCGTTTTCCTTGCTCAGTGATGCGATCAATTCCGTCGATGAAAATTGTAGTTTGAGCACCATTGCTTAGTGCAAGCAATAACTTATCCAGTGGTTGAGTGAGTTGCAAATAGCTGGCATAACCATTCCAACCTGTACCAGTGATGCGATCGCCTGAAAAAACCACGGTAGGTCCTTGGTTTCTCTGATACTCAGCAAGAGCTTTCAATACGGCTGATTTACCAACTCCAGGAGCACCCCCTATTTCTAAGAGCAAAGTGTTCGATAGCTTCTCCAATGCTTCAGCAACCACATTAGCGCGGTTAAGCGTTAAGCCTCCAATGTCTGTACGGATCTCACCTAATATGAATCTTGCCTCTTGCTGTAACTTTTCAAGATCAGCATGGATTTGGCGATTTTCAAGTAATAAATCTTTAACATTTTCCAGAGTGGTAGCATTATTCAACAGAATTGAAGTAAGTTCGGAAAATTGTTGTTCTTGATTATATCCAAGTTGTTGAACTGCAATTTCTAAAGAATCTAGCTTATTTAGTAAATGTGGTAGTGAGCTTGTAATGTCTTTCAATGCTAATTGCATACTCTCCAGCGTCAAGGCTTGCCCTTCAAGAATTTGATTAACCTTAGCTAGAAGTTGAGTCTGGAAAATGTCACGAACCGCAGAGTTATTTTTAATCTCGTAAGTAAAAAATAGGCAGAGTCGCTCGAATAAGCTTTCCTCAGCTACCCTTCGATAGAGTTCTGGAGTTCCTGGCTCCTGTGCTGCTGAATCTATTAGCTGTTGCTTCGCTTTCTCAACTAAAGTTTCATTTAATATTCCATCTGGAGTTACCAACAACTCAATTTGCTGTACTGACTCTAGAGGAACTGTTATTAGATTATCATTTTCTATTTGAGTAATCTGCTTCTCTACTTTCTTGAAATACTGGTCTAGCCAAGTTACGTCCTGTCTACTTTCTTGACTACATACATAAATCCCTCGGTACTTCTGGAATCCCCCCGTTAACTGTTCCAGGCTATCACTTGCTATCGTTTGCAATGCTCTTAAGAACGATCGACGTACTGCCTTCTCTAATTCATCGTTGACATACTGATCTCCCTGCCCAATACGAGATGCTAAAGCTTTTGTACCGGTTCCCCATGCACGCACGAAACCTGCATCAGCTCGATTACCAATGATTCCGCCGAGAATACTGGTTAGAATAAATGCCCAGGTGATTGGTTCCATTGCAAAGGTAGATCCTCAAGTGCAAAGGACAAAGTTCAAGGAGAGATGAGTCTCTTCAAGGATAAATACTTTTAGCTCAAAACGTCGAATATCGCCCAGAACCATAATACTTTCTACAGGAAATTATTTGCGATCTCTCTCTGAACCTCACCTTTCAACCCCAGAATTCGGAATTCCAACCTTTTTACTTGAAACTTCGACCTCAAAACTTGGAATTCCAACCTTTGACCTCGGGACATCAGCCTTTTTGCTCCAGAATTAAAGCTCAGAACCCGGAACGTCGAGCTTTTTGCTCCATCTTTCGAGCTCTGAGCTTCAACCGTCAGTCTCAGAGGTCAAATGGTCAGGCTTTTTACTATACCGTTGTCCCTTCAACTTTCACCGTTCCCTCCTGAGCCTTCGCCTTTCGGGGTTTGCGGGCAAACCGTTGCCTCATTTCACCCACGACTGCATTCAAGCCTCCACCCTGTCCACGCGCCTTAGCATAGTTATACATCTGCAACACCGTCGCATACGCCTCACTCCCCACCGCCAAACAGGTATCATCCACCAATTCCTGTAACTGAGTCAGCGCCACGACGATCGAATACATCGCCCCAAACAATTGCACATTCTTCCGTAATTTCTCCTTTCCTTTTTCCCCCTTCTGGGGATTTTTTATGAGTTTTTGAGGAAGGGGTTATGCCATCACCGAATTATGCTGCATTATTACAGGAATTGTGGACTCCTGCGGCAACTGCCACTGAGCCAGAACAATCGGAACCTGAGATTTTGGACGATGGAGACATTTTTCAGTTTTTGGGCGATCAATTGCTGTGGCAAGAAACGATCGCGGCTCAATCCGCAGAGGTGCATCCATTACCCAAGTCGCTGTCAACCGCGTTGAAGCAGGCACTCCAGGCACAGGGAATTGAAACGCTTTACTCCCATCAACGACTGGCGCTAAAAGCGATTCGGGCAGGTAAAGATGTGGTTCTTACCCCTCCAACCGCATCTGGTAAAACCTGGGCTGCCTACGTGGGGATTTTGGAAGGATGCATGGCAATGGGCGATCGCTGCCTGTCGTTTTACGGACTAAAAGCCTTGGCAAGTGATCAGAATACGAAGCTGAATGCTTTGCTGGAGCAGATGCCTGATGATCAGCGTCCCGTATTTGCCAAGATGACTGGAGACACCAGCAAGGATGAGCGGGAAGTTTTGCTCAATGCTCATCCGCACATTATCGCGCTCACGCCAGAATTGCTGCATTACCAGCTTCGCACTGTCTGGCGATCGCAGGGATGGCAGCACTTTCTTTCTCGGCTTCGCTTCATCCTGGTAGACGAGATGCACAGTTTTAACGGAACGTCAGTTCGATGAACGCTTCGCTTCGCTTTTAGATCCAGGAACGCCCCCTAAATCCCCCACGAGTGAGGGACTTTGAACCAGAATTCCTCTCTTAAAGTCCCCCAAATTGGGGGGTTGGGGGGCAAAAGCCGTGAACAACGAAGCGGAAAACCTCTCATCGAATTCACGTTAACGGAGTGTATGGGGCAAACATGGCGTTGCTCTTGCGACGACTGAAACTGGCAGTCGATCGCCACGGCGGAAATTCCAACGACCTGCAATTCATCTTTCTCTCCGCCACCTGTGGTAATCCGACTCAACTTGCCCGCAGGTTATCAGGGCGCAAGCAACAAACTGATCCCAAACGGCTAATTTGGATCAAAACCAATGGTGCTTATACACCAGAGAAGCAATTGATAGTCACTCAACCGACTTATAACGCGAATGCTGAAACAGCAAAGCTGATGGTTTTTCTGATGCGTCAGGGATTACGAGGCATCACCTTTTGTAATGCTAGAGAAGTGACGAAAACATTGGCAGAGTTAATCAAACAAGAATGCCTATTACAACACTGTGACCAGTTTGCTAGAAAAGTTGCGGTTTTCTATGGCTCTCTCAGCGATGAGCGTCGGGCGGAAATTATTCAGCAGCTTGAGACGAGTCAAATTACCTGGATTATTGGCACTGAAGCCCTAGAAGCTGGGATTGACTTACCTGTGCTGGACTGTGCGATCGTGCGTGGGTTTCCTGGTAGCTTGATGAGCTTTTGGCAACGGATTGGTCGAGCAGGACGGAAGCATAAAGGACTGGCAATCTACATCCCGATCGCTCAAAATCTGGTAGATGTTCATTTTACAGAGCGCGATCGCCTATTTGCAGCATCTGAATCCATCAGTTTCAACCCTAACTACCCAATCTTACTTGCCAAACACTTGCTCTGTGCCGCCGTTGAAACAGGGATTCAAACGAATCAACTGAAGCTTTATTTCGGCACTGAAGCGGTGAAGGTTGCCAAATTGCTGACGGCTCAAGGACACCTGCTCAAAGGCAGAAACGGACTTTATGCTAAAGGTTTTCCTCATAGTGATATCAACTTTCGGGGAGGAGTGGGTCAAGGTAGCTTCAAGCTGATCGATGTCATTTCTGGTAGACAACTGGAAGAGATGAACGATGAGATTGCCTACCGTGAAGTGTTTCCGGGTGCGATTTACCGCAGGCAGGACGAAATTGGGCAGATGCTAACCTATCAATCTGAATCCTTGGACTTGACCCAACGATTGGCGACCCTCTCACCCATCGATGACGGAGCTATATTCACTAGGGCCCTGACTCATCATGAAGCAAAAACACAAAGTTTACTGACCCAGCCAATACAGATCTTACTCGATTTCTCAGTTGGGCAAGAGATCCAGTCTGCTTTAGAGACATCACCTGCCCACCTCACTTTGGAGTTAGCGTTTGGTACATTGAGCCAGATGACGACTGGCTACCAACTGATGACCCGGCAGTATGAGCGCACCTGCTTGAACAAAAGGTGTATTCACTATCGAGAATCGCTACTCAATACGGTTCACTGTCCAGCGTGCAGCAAGCGAACCCGGGAAGCGGAAATTGTAAAAGTCGTCACAGAGACTGCTTTTCCCAAGCCCTATGAAGTCAGCTACAGTACTCCGATCCTCAAATTGTCGCTCAATGCCGATCCACAGGATTATCTACGGAAGTTTGCCAGTGAAGCAAAAGCCGCGTTTGAAGGACAACCGATTCCTCCTCAATATCAAATGTTGTGGGATTACCCTGCTGTCTTCGTGGCACTGCACAGCTTAGGGCATCAGCTAATGTCGGCGTTGCCGCTCGTGGTTCTGGCATCTCGTCATGATCTAAATTTTGTCGTGGAGCCGGACGGCAGCGGTTTCTGTGGTTTGTTTTACGACACAACAGATGGCGGCAATGGCTCGACAGAAGGGATTCTCAAAAATCTACCAAAGCTGGTCAAAGTCGCGGCTGAACTTGCCCAAAGCTGTGATTGTGAATACGGCTGTCCCAAGTGCTTGATCCAGCACGGCTGTCCTGATGGCAATCGGGGATTGCTCAAACAGATGGGACTGGCGCTTTTGGAGGCGATCGTTGCTTAAGCAGTTAAGGTGTAGGTTTTGCTACCCCATTGGTTATTTCCTCTAAATAACGACTTTGTTGTCCATTCCAGCAAAGATATACAGCATCACGGGCACGGGTAATACTGACATAGAGTAGATGTTGTTCCTGTTCTAATGCTTCTTTCCGAGCCTGGAGATCAGGTTCTTCTGCAATGTGAGGTGAGGGAATGACAGCTTCAGAGACGTGAACAACAAAGACAATTTTGAATTCCAGCCCTTTTGCTCGATGCATGCTTCCGGTGTTCACAGCATCGGCGATCGCGTCTTGCTCTTGGTCATCCAGTCGAACAGAGGCAATGTTCTGCTTTTTTAGAGCTTTCTCAATGGGTTTGAGGAGATTTTTAGTCCGGCTGAAAATCCCAATTTCGTTCGTTAGTATTCCCTGTTGAGCTAACCGAGAGATTTCTTCAGCTACAAATTCTGCCTGTTTAGCTGCATTGGTAAAAGGTTTTAGGATGGGTTCAGGGCCATTGAGTAAGCTGATGGTGCCTAAACGTTGTTCGGTACCACCATCAAGGTCATCTTGTTCTCCGTCAAGTAACTGGTCGGCAAACTGGCGAATCTGCTCGGTCGTTCTGTAGTTGATTTTTAGGACATGAGAACGTCCTTGAACGTTAATCCCCAACGACTTGAGACTGAACCGTCCTTGATAAATACGCTGTCCACCATCCCCGAACAACATTAGGCTGTTCGGGCCATTGCCTGCCAGAGCTGCCAAAAACTTGAGTTCTTGCGGTTTGAGATCTTGAGTCTCATCCACAATGACTGCATCAAAGGGGCTTTCAACTTGCCCGCATGTGATCAGATCACCTGCATGACGGTATAGTCCAGACCAATCCGTTTTATTTTGGGCTTGTAATTGAGAGAGAACCCATTCAAAAATTTGCCAAACTTGCTTACGCCCTTTAGCACTTAAAGACTGCCCACGCCCTGCACGACTGGCCGAGCGGTAAGCTTCCCAAGTGGCAATGCCCTGATGCTGGATCACAAATTTCCATTCCAGCCAGAGAGCAGAGGCATTAAGATAACAAGCAGGAGAAAAGTTTTCTGCGATCAGGGATTGAATTTCCTCATCGCTAGCAATGGAGAGGGACTTGTTTCCTTCCTTCAGGATATGTCCTGCTTGGCTGGCAACCGTGCCGACGGTGATGTTTGCTAACTCGTCAGAACTACACAGCAGCTTCAGGTTGCGATTGATGTTGTCGCAGAGTGTTTTAACGAAGCTGGTCACGAGCACTTTCTTGCCCTGCTGCGCCAGATATTTCGCCCGATGCATTGCAACAACAGTTTTACCTGTGCCTGCGGAACCTGTCACCTTGACGGGCCCCTTGTAGGAATTAGTTACCAGTTTGCGTTGTGAGGGATGAAGAAAGCCAATCCAGGTTGCCAGGGGAGCTGCCAAAATTTTGGCAATGTCATCACTGCTCTTGACGACAATAAAACGGCGTTGAGTGTCTTCATTTTCAAAGGTTGGTTTCTCAGGAGACGATGGCAGTGGAGGGGTAACGAGTTCACCGCCTGCCAATCGTAAGAAGCGTTCTGCGACCTCTTCTGGTAGTTTTTCGAGGATACTCAATAGGTCATCCTCTGTAACCAGCTTACGAACAACCGCTAACCAGGTAGGGGGTAAGCCTAAACTCAGAAGATAGTCGTCATTATGGGTGTCAAACAGACCGAGTTGGTTTTGAGGTTTCTCAGCAAATTGCTGCTCGATCGCTTCCGTAAACTCAATAATTTGAAGGGCACCTGTTTTAGCATTTTGCTCAACTCGGCGCACTCGTGCCCAAGCGTAGGCATCGTCATGCTGTCCGGCATAGAGCAGTGCCCAAGTATCACTTTCTTTGTAGATGATGGCACGTAGCCCTTGAGTAATGCGGGCAGACCAGAGGTTATCATCCTTTACTTTCGTGACCCTTTCCAGGCTAATGCTGGGGTGAGCCGGATTGTTATAGAACTTGTCGATAAAATCGGTCACTCGCTTGGTGTCATTTGCATTTAGCTTTGACAGGGAACTCATTAAGGACTTTCCGAGTAAAACGATCATCAGATTCCCTCCTGTAATGCGCTTAGAATCTGATCGACAACATCTGGATGATTCGGATCTACAGCAATTGAAGAACGGTTTTGCTTGTGCAGTGCTTGCTGAAGTTGGAAAGCATCACTTCGAGTTTGATCAATGAGTAAGAGAATACGATTCTCCTGGGAGGACGCTGCGCGATCGCCCTGGATTACTTGAGCGATACAGGTTCCTACCACCTGCCCCTCGTCGTCAATATCAAGACCTTCATCAACCTCAATGCCTTCTGTATCAGCAAGTGTTTTTAGAATCGATAACCAGGTTGGTTCAAACAAACTCCAGTCAATTTCAGCCGGTGATTCATCAGATTTATTGTTTGGAGCAGAGGTAGCTGATGCGTCAAACCATGTTGGGTTGTCTCGAATATCTTTGGCTTTCGTTTTACCAAGCAGTATTTTGCCAATGCGGTAGAAGTATTTTGCCATCGCCTGAGGGTCATCCAGATTGCCCGCCGGAATCTCGATTACCTCATAATCAGAATTACGCAGTTCTTCCCGAATCGCGCGATCGCGCTGTGCCGTATCAGGGTTGCCGTGTAAGTGCTTGCTCATCCCGTCCAGATAAACGCAAATACCTTCCAGGTCTTCATTGGGATCTTCAAAGAAAAAATCAGGTTTGGTCGTGCCTAACGGTTTACCCAAATCGATCGGTTTTTGAGGTGTTGGTTCTGAAAACCCAGCTCGTTTGAGCATTTCATAGAGCCGAGATTCAGCCTGATTAACGGGCTGTGCTTCTGCCTTTGCCCCTGCTTTCGGGAGTTTGGCAGGAATCGCATGACTTTGGGACAGAATGTCGCCCCAGTTCTGCAACTTCTCTAACGCTACATGGCGGTTCAAATAGCGGTGATAGTAGGCATTGCGGAAGGTGAATAAGCAGTCAATACACGCGGTATTGCACTGCGAAGGACAATGCCCAACGACTTCTAGAGCAGCTGAGATCACGGTTGTCCAACGGACTAACAACTGTTCCAGTAAGCCAGAACCACCGGGCATCGGATCGTACAACAGAACATCTGCTCTCTCAGTGCCAGGTTGAGCGATCGTCAGAATCTGGAGGTCTTCCAACTCCATATCCAGCACATTGGCGGCACCATGCCGAATCGCTTCCATAGCGCTGTAAGCAACTTGGCGGTTCTCGCAATCCTGAATCGAGAGGGCATCAGCGACAATATTGGCGTAGAAACCAACGGGTTCAATGGGTTTGCCGCAGCGCTGCGTATGGTCCTGAACGAATAAATCACGATCGCGCTGGGAGGTGAAGGGCGATCGGCTTTGTCCACAAACTGAGCAAACGGTATAGCCAAGGCTACCACCTCGAACGAGACTGGTTGTTCCAATGTTGACCATCCTTAAATGGACGTTACGGCGCAGTGTAACCGTGTGGTTACCCCAGGTGTATGCCAGTCCTCCGTCGTGACGGTCTTGCTCATAGCCCAGCAACGTCACAGGCATCTGAAAACGGTTGTCTTCCTCATCAGAAATGTTGGACTGGTGGGGTAAGTCCACATCACAAATTGCCAGGGCTTTCAAACTTGAGGTCAGTAGCCCGGCACTTGTGCCCGCAGTCCCCATTTCTCGAATGGCTTCGTTAGCAATATCCACCTGAAAGCGGAGGGGTTCTTCCGGTTCTAGATGAAAGAAGCGAGGGACAAAGCGATGCCCGTTAGCGTAGATCAGGTTGCCAGGGACGTACTCACGTAGTGCCATACCAAGTGGACGGGGCAAGTCAAAGTCGGGCAACCAACCTGCACTCCGAGGGGTTTGAGCTGTGCCTTTGATAGAGCCGATGTCTAACCCATAACCTGGCAGAAATCCCTCAGCCGCTAAGGCGCTATAGGTGTTTGTGTCATCAAACCCTTCTGTATCCTGCCGTCTCTTTTGCTGAATTCCTTTGAGTCGCTTGATCAGGCGATCGCATCGTTGGAAGAGCGCATCTTCATCCGGGTCGAGGGTTCCTTTTTGAACTCGCAGCTCGTTCAGCCGACGCATTTGATCGAGTGCCCATTGCAGTCTGCGCCAGAGCCGCTGAATTACTAAAGCTAATTGGTCACCCATTCGTTCGACATGGGAGCGCAATTCCTTCTCACTGACTGCAATCTGGTCTTCTTTGGGCCAGCTTTCTGCAAAGGCGGTTTTTATATGCCCCAAAAGCGTGGCTTCATGCTTCTGAATTAAGGTGGTCAGGCTACTGACATCTAACGGGGCAGTTCGTAGAACGCCTGAGTCGCTGAACAGGTAGTGTTTGACTTGGCTGGGGAAGCAGCTTTCCAGCACGTTGGCTATTTCCTGTCGATCGCCCAGGGTCAAAGAACTGGTCGGACGCGCAAGCTGATAGAGAACGGTCAGAATAGCGGCGTGGACATGCTTACCCACCATTAAAGTGTTTCGCAGGTTTAAGCGGGGGGGGGAGATCTGCCCCTGTAAAAGCCGCATGGGGTCATTGAAGTAGGCGCGATCGTGGCTGGCAGGTCGGGCATAGGCAATATTGACTGCCATGCGATGTCGTCGTCCGGCACGTCCTGCCCGCTGCCAATAATTAGCAGGGAGGGGCGGAATATTCCGCATCAGCACGGCATCGAGCGAACCAATATCAACCCCCATTTCCAAGGTTGGGGTACAGACCAGAGTATTCAGCAGTTCGCTGTTGCCTTTGAAGAGCCGTTCAATGACTTCGCGATCGCTCGTTGGCACCTGAGCCGAGTGTTCTCTAGGGCGCAACATCTCGAATTGCTCATCCAGCACCCGCAGATCGTAATCATCGGCACTCTCTGGTTCATATTGCATGGTGCCCTGACAGCGCCAGGTCATACAGGCGGCGTGAGGTGTGAGACGAGGATGGGGACGACGACAAATATTGCAGCGGTAAACGCCTTGGTGGGGCGCAATTTTCAACTTGTCGGAGTCGATTTGATAGGCTCCATCGCAACCTGTCAGCGGCTTATTGGCACTATTTCGCAGGGTAACAGGAAGTAGGAGCTTGAGGTCTTCGGTCAGGCACTGCCACAGTTCATCAAAGAATGCGTCCATTTGCTCTTTGGGCATCCCCCATCGACGAGCTGCCTGCCGAGCAGTGGTATCTCCCTTATCACTCAACCATTGCTGTATCCAACTCGTTGAGTTGCCACCTTCTCTGGTTCTCTTTAATCCTTTGGGCACCCCCTTTAAGATGGGCAGGTAGCCTCGCTGTACTTCGCGATCGCCTTCTCGCCAAAGCTTTGAGAAAATCCTGCCCTGAGAGTCCAGCACAATATTGTTGCGACGGGCAATATCCAGCAGGGAAGCCACTCCATGCACCAGGTCTTGCCCAGAAAGACCCAGGATGCTTGCCCAGTGCTGGATAAAGGGTAAATCAGACGCTAGACCCGCATAACTTAGTTGAATGCGTCCCCAGGGCTCCAGACCAATTCGCTGCTTTACGCCTGTGGTGATCTCGCGCAAAATCTGGATTCGCAGGAAATAGCGGCGCTCGTCTCCATGCTTGACCCCTTCTGCTTCCTTCGGGAATGCCCGCCAGACTTCAGGAATGAGCGCACGGCTGAGTTCCTCATCGGCATCTAAGAGGTCATCCATGTGGGCAGTCAAGTCCCCAATTGAGATTGAGCCTTGCTTAATGCGATCGTCCATTAAAGCGCGGAGGCGATAACGACGAGCATGATCCTGCATCCAACCTGCTTGAAACGCAGCATCCTGGCGATTATCCGCAAAAACCAGGAGCCTTCTGCGCTCGGCATAGTGAAGCATGTTCTGTGCCAGCACATGGACATCAGAAACGGTAGTGGCTCGAATTGGGCGGGCGGGTTCACGGAAACGACCGAAGCTATTTCGTCCTAACGATTGGCAGGCAATGCAGGAACTGAGTGCTCCAGGGTGATCAGCCTTCTGTCGGATGGCAAGGAGTGCGATCGCTTCTCCGTTTCGCCCACAGTGGTCGCAGCGTTGTATGGGAGTGGCATGGAGAGTGCCACAAGCACGGCAGAAGTAAAGCGGAACAGTGGAGCGAGGATAAGTGCGAGGGGTAGCCGTGAGGGGCGGGGAGTCGGATGAGCGATCGTCATCATCGTCGTCATCGGTAATGAGGCGATCGCACAGCAGTAAGCGTTTGCCTTGCAACTCTTCTGAAAGCGGTCGCCAGATGGTTTGCTTGCCCTGTGCCTGTCCTCCTTCAGGCGTTTTGCCTGTAAAGGTGAAGTCTTCAACAAAGTGTTCAAAGTAGTGCTGCCCACAGGTTGTGCAGGTCAGGACGGGCAATCGGAATAAGTCGTCACTGGCGGCATCGTTGCTGGCATCTTCAGCCGAGAGCCATAGCCGGGGGCGAGATTTGCCATCCGGGAAGGTGACAACGGCTCCACCTACCCCTCGCACAAAGGCATGAATAATCGGGCGCAGAAGCGGTCTTCCCTCTTTGCGAGAAGCAGCCCCTAAAGCCAGCCAGATTAGTAGCTCTTCTTCAGAAATAGGGCGACCAATCTGTTGTTTAAGTTGGTGGATCAGGTCGCTAAGATGGCGGGGAGCATGGAGGGCGATCGCTAACTG
Source organism: Phormidesmis sp. 146-12 (assembly GCF_052939495.1). Classification (NCBI taxonomy): domain Bacteria; kingdom Bacillati; phylum Cyanobacteriota; class Cyanophyceae; order Leptolyngbyales; family Leptolyngbyaceae; genus Phormidesmis; species Phormidesmis sp. 146-12. The sequence continues at coordinate 24,309 of NZ_JBJPHS010000016.1, forward strand.
AAAGATCAGTTCGTTGGCAGCGAGGGAATCGTAGAGGCTATCCTGCCAGCGATCGGGTTCAAGAGCTTGACCCATCAATTGTTCAAATACTGTGCAAACCGCAACCCCAGTTTCATCTTCAACGGCATTGAGAACCGCTTGCAGGTTGCTTGCTGTGTTTCCATTGGGGGCGGGTGGTAATTGGCGATCGCTGGGGGGTGCCCAGATTTCCTCTTCATACTTCTCGCCGACCAGTTCTACATTGGTCTTAGCCACTCCAAAGAAGCGGGCAGCAAAATCCCGTCCGGCTTCTCGTCCTTTATCGGGGTCGGCGATCGTGGCGGAGGTGGCAATGCAAACAGTTTCGTCTGGCTTTTTGCCACAGAAGGTGCGTAATCTGCGGATGAGGCAAGCTGTTTCTGCTCCGGTTGCCCCTGTGAAGGTATGGGCTTCGTCAAAAACCAAAAAGTTCAACTGCGCCTGGTTGAACATTTCCACGTCTTCCTGACGGGTCAGCAACAGTTCCAGTTGTTTGACGTTGGTGAGAAGAATCCGGGGTGGATGCTTCTGCATTTCTTCACGAGAGACCCGTTCTTCGTGCGGATGGACGGCTTCAGGTCGCTTTTCCTGCTGCAACTTCTCAACCGCTTTGAGGTAATCTGCCTTAGAAGCTCCAGCTTTAAGCCGTTTACCGACAACCTGTCCAGTTTTTCTGGGGGTTTTGCCAACATACATGCCAAAGGAAATCCCTGTGCCTGCCAGCAATTCTCGGAGTCGTCCCAGTTGGTCTTCTGCCAGAGCATTCATCGGGTAGACGATAACGGCAACAATGCCTTCGGGTGCGCCCTGGTCACGCAGGGTCAAGCATTGGCTGATGATGGGATAAAGGAAACATTCGGTTTTACCGGAGCCAGTACCTGTAGAAACCAGGGTGGTTTTACCTGAATGGATGTGGCGAATGGCATCTTCCTGATGCCCATAAACGGCTGGGTGCTCTTTGGGAATCACTGCCTTCATCCCAGGATGAAAAATTCCCTCAGTCACTAAATCGTCTACTCTTGCGCCCTGTTTGAAGATGCGGCTGAGGCTGATGTAGGGACCTTTAAGCAGAGGAGTGGCGCGGGTTTTCTCCAAGTTGAGAAGCGTCCGCATCTGTTCATAGAGGTTGCCGTCCGCGAAAGGATAGGCGGTGAGCTGGTATTTCAAGAAATCGTCAACGACTTTTTCGGTGTAGACGATCGGGTTGAGCATGGGGAGTGGCTGAATGAGGAGATGGTTCGCTCCCAATCTAGCCTTAAGACATGCGATCAGCCAAAATTTGCCAATTTCTTTTATGGGAGTTGGAGCGCAGGTCATTGAATAAAGGTGATCATCCGCTTCAGAATTTGCAGCACTCGCAATAGATTATTGTGTTCATCTGATAGCAATGTGAATTTGTAAGATTGGGCGTATTGTCGAGCATTTAGTTTGATAAAGAGATAATCTTCACCTGTGGTAATCAGCCCAAATAGGGGTTTCTCAGGGTTGGGGTTTGCCATCATATACGCCAACGTTTGGGGGATGGCTTGCAGGACGCTAAAGCCATACTGTTTGGCTTCAATTAACACAACCCAAAGCTGATCTTGAATCACTAAGGCATCGATTCGCCCTTCTAGAACGGTGTCGTCGGTTTCTAACTCAACGTAAACGTGTTTTTCGGCTCGGACTTTGTAGGGTGGGTCGTATAGGTTGAGCAGTTCGAGTAGGGGTGAGAGCATCATGTAATGAACGGTGCCCTCAGAGATGGCTCCATCGGCGGCGTAGTAGAGGTAGCGGTTTTTTAGGCGATCGCACACTTCTTTTTCAGCTTCGGTCAGATTAGGCAAATTAGTCTGCCATTCAGGGAAGAAGTTGGGATCAGATGTGGGAGAAAGGTTGAACTTGCGATGAGCTTCGTTGAGGTTGGTAATGGCTTTAGTAACGGCAGTGATTTGGCTCATGGGATGCCTTTAGCTCAGGGGTTGAGATCAATAATATTGAGTTGCTTCATTGCTCCTTTGAGGTTGAAGCTGGAAAAGTTTTTTTAGATTTCCTGACCCGAATTGTTTTGACCATGCTAGTTATCTCCAGAGAGTTGGGAACGGGATGTCGATCGTTTACGACCAAAACCACTCCAGGTTAAGGGTAAATCCGGGGAGAACGGTTTCGCCGGATAAGGTGCTGGGGGCTTGGAGGACTTCAACGGGTTGACCGGGGCGAGAGATTTCGACCTCCTGATCTTCTGGGTTGAGTAACCAGCCTAGTTGAGCACCGCTGGACAGGTATTCGCGCATTTTGGCTTGGGCGGTGCTGAGGTTGTCACTGGGCGAGAGGAGTTCCAAGACGAAGTTTGGACAAAGGGGCGGAAATTTGCGTTTTTGTTCGGGTGTAAGAGCATCCCAGCGCGATCGCTCGCCCCAAGCAACATCTGGAGAGCGATCGCCTCCTCCTGGCAGCTTGAAGCAGGTCGATGAGTCGAAGACTCTGCCTAAGTTGGTCTGTTCGTTCCAAACCACAAATCGCGCAATTAGGGTGGCATTATTCATGCCCGTTTCTCCGCCTGTGGGCGACATAATTACAAGTTCTCCGGTGGGGGTACGTTCTAATTTAATTTCGGGATTGGCGGCACAAAGTCGCTCAAACTGGTCGTGGGTGAGGACGACGTTGGCGGAGTTGGACTGGGAGAGAATCGGGCTGAGGTCGATGGTGAAGGCGGTCATAGTTGTTAGCTACTCTGACGAAGAAGGGCGATAAAACCTGCTTGTTCAAAATGACGATCGTGAGTTAGGGCTTCGAGGATGTTGCGCTGTTGCATGATACAAAATGAAGCACAATCGGTGTGGCTCCAGCCTTTGTCAGATCTTTGCTCATAGAGGTCAAGGGACTGGTGAAATAAATCATGATTTTGAGGCACAACTTCAATCTTGGGATTCTTAAAGGATTGTTTGGCAAACTTGGCAACCGCCTTCCTGAAAGCACTCTCCCGTTTGGAAAAGGAATTCAAGACTTCGGTGAAAACCATTTCGCTAGTCAGAATTTGGAAAGGTTCTAGAGCATTGGAGACACTGATAGCTTTGTTCCGCAGATCATCAGCAGGATTCAAGATTGCAATCCAATATCCTGTATCGGCAAAAATGGTTTTCATGCTTCATCTTTTGGTGAGCCATACAAGTAATGATCAATATTTTTAGAAAGATCTTTGGGTAGTTTTTCCCACTCCTCTCTGGGAACTTGGGCGCTAATTTCGTCAACAAACTGTAGAAAGGTCGGAAGACTAGAGGGTTGCTGTGAATCAGGGGGTTGAACGTTGCTTATCTTCTGCCTTAATCGAAGTTTGACAAATAGCAGGAAATCCAGAACTTCCTGCACAACAAAATCAGGGATTTGCTCAAGTTCTTGAATCAGTTGTTCTTTAGCAGTAGTCATCGCACTTCTCCTGAATTAATGATCAAGGCTGTCATGGTGTTGATCTCCTATGGCTCCAGGGTATCGAATAGTCCGAGTTGCTGGGTTTCTGCTTCGATTAGCGTTAGTTGTTTGGGATGGGTGAATGGTTGAGGGTTGGGAGTCGGGGGTTGGGAGTCGGGAGTTGTTGAGTCGGGAGTCGATTGCGTTGCCGATTCTCGATTCTCGATTCCCGATCTCTGATTTCCCAACAGTCGCTTCAAGTTTTGGGCGTGTCTTTCGCACTCCTCCCAAGACTCCTCCGGCGTTCCTTCCAACTGCCAGGCGAGAAATCTGTCGCCCAATCTTGCGGCGACGGGCTGATGTTCTTTGGCTCGATCGTCGTGACCTAAGCCGTAGTCTGCTAGTCGCAGGGTTTCGGGGAGCATCCAGCCTTCGCCGTCGTTGAGGTTGAGAAAGGCTTCAAGTCCGATTTGCTTGAGGTGGTGGAAGGCGATGAGGGAAAGGACGGTGTGACGCAGTTCGGGGTCTTTTTCTTTGTCTACTCGCCAGAAGCCTTTGGGTTCAAGAGTACGGGCATAGGTATTATCACAAACCTTTTCAGCAGGATGATCGCAATCTCGAATAATCCAGGTAAAATCTTTTACTTCTAAACCGTAGAGGTTTGCTATGAGAGCATCTAGCATACAACGAATTCTTAAACGTTCATATGTTGTAAAAGCCCATAAGCTCTTTAGATCGGAATCTTTGCAAAATAGTTTTCGTAACTGAAGCCAGTAGTTAGAAAAGATGTTACTAGCAAGATTCAATTGTGCAGTAAGTTTGGTGATTGAATCACTTTCTCCTGTTCTCTTGGATAAAGGCGCTTCTTCAAGAATGAAGTAATTGAGTGTTGTACCACCTAGTCTTTGTCTGAGAGAAAAGTCAAACACGTAAGAGTTGAGGATTCCACAAAGGAAAATTTTATTCGTTAAGTCTCCTATCGGCTCTAAGATCGGTGTTTTGTTACCAGCAGGGAAATCAGGAGTCAGACTTGAAAGCAGAGTACGCTGATTTGTTGAGTTAGTAATATCACGAAATATAATCTTTAGACTCCGGCTAGCCTTTGTGTTGTCAATGTAAGTCACTCGCGACATCAAAAACTGCGGCTGCAAACGTTTATTTATCCAACTTAATGACTCCCACACAGAGCGATTTCCGCTGCCCTCAATATAAGCTGAGGCGCTGAAATCAAATTGTCCCATCATCACTCCCTGATACAAAGGCAGTGCAACATCTTCAACTTCGTCTACTGCGATCGCCCACTCCCCATCCACCGACAAAACCAACCCTTCAGGACGATTGAGGATGGAGGGTTCACTATCGTAAGGTTGCCAGTTGCCTTTGAGCCAGTGACCATACTCATCGGGGCGATAGCCTTTTTCTTCCCATTTGGGGCGAGGCGGGAAGAGTTTAGAATCGTTGGTCATGTCAAATTCTCTGGCGTACTGGATACCCCAGCCTTGAGGACTGCGATCGCCCAACAAAACCCCGTTTTGATACATCTTTTCAAGGATTTTCAGGTCTTGCTCAGTACGAATTTCTAAAAGTGCGCCTGTGTTGGGGCTAAAGCGTTTAATTTGCTGGGCTGGAACAGAGAGATAATTTGCATCATTAAGAATATCGGTTTCAAGTTCCTGCGCCTCCGGTGAATTACCGGGACCTAAGCGGAAGCGAGTAGCAACAGATTCTGTACATCCGCCCTTATTCACACTCAGAACAACCATCTTGTTCCGGTGATCGATTGCACTGAACACAAACCGCTCATTCTGGAATGAATACAGATGTGTCCATTCACAGTGATTTAGAAATAGATTGCGAAGTTGTCCAGTTCCTTTATCAGTGTAGATACCCGAAGGCGTAATCAGGCTGAACCGTCCACCTGTTTTTAATAGAGCATGGGCAAGTTCTGCAAACATCTTGTAAGTGTTGATATCAGCAGACCCTTGATATCGAAACGGGTGAGCAGGATCAGCATAGCCCGATCGCTTTTGCTGCTGGGCAAGCCAGTCTTGATGCAGAATGGCGTTTTCCTTACCGCGAGACAGGCTAAAGTGAAACTCGCCCGTCTCATTCACGCCAAAAGGATAGCCCACATACTTCGTCCAGTTAGAAAGGGCTTTGAGCCTTGCACAATAGGCTAACCACTCCTGCTCCACCTGGGGCGAATTCTCGAAATACTCCAACTGCTTTTCTAACGCTTCCTGCTTGCCATAGGTGCGATAGAGGGGGTCAACGTTCGAGAAAAACTCTTTAGAATTGGGTTTCTGAATCTCCCAAGGCGGATTCCCCACAATGCCGCTAAATCCAGCATTCTCGCCCACAAACACATCTGGAAACTCCAGTTCCCAATGGAAAAAACGGTACTCGTTGGCGAGTTGATCCACCATTGCGGCTGTTTCTGGAGGCTGAGTAAAAAACCGCCCCGGAATCGGAGCATGGGCGATCGCCTCCCCTGACCAAAACCACACCGCACACCACGTATCAAACGCCCGTCGCAACTGGTGCAACTCTTGACTCTGTTCGATTTTTTCTCGATAGCGACGCTCTTGCTCTTGAGTGTCGGCAATTGCCAGTTGGTGCAACTCCTCAAAAATGTTGACCGCATCCTGATGAAGTTCTGCTGGCGGCTTAGGCAGAGCAAAGTCAGGCGCGGGTAGCTGCATCTGTCGCCTCCACTCTGGATCAGATGCCTTAATCAAATTCACCAACTCTGCTTTGACCGTTTCTTTGGTGTCTTTGATTGCTTGTGTCCAGCGATCGCCCGACTGAAGCTGTTGCCCCTTGTTTTTGCCTCGCGTTGCCACATACTCTCGAAAATGATGCACAAAGCGATCGTGGTTTGCATCACCCCCTTCCCGTTCCCATGCCATCGCCGGGTAATCCTGAAAGCGATCGAACCAGCAACCTACCAGCGCGTTGCCACACTTAATCTTGTGATCCAAAAAGCTGAAGGGCAGATACTTATCCATCGTCTCCACCCACAGCGCCAACCGCGCCAACTCCACCGCCAGCGGGTTAATATCCACCCCATAGAGACAGCGTTCCACAATAAACCGCTTCAGCCGAGGCTTCGATCGCTCCTCTGCCTTTTCCACCGTGACAGGCAGTTCCTTCACACATTCCGCAAACCATCCCGGCTGAGCATCCAGCGGAATCGACACCACAATTTCATCCCCCCGTTCCACCAACCAGCCATGATGGAACAAGCTCTGCCACAACGCTTCCAGCAAAAAACGCAGCGCCGCCAGCAAGAATGAAGCTGACCCACACGCCGGATCACAGATTTTTAGATTGAGAATTTCGATCGGGGTCTTGGGTGTCCAGGCAGAAGCAGGAGCCGTTTCATCCGGTTGCCCTGCCGCATCCAGCGGTGGATTGTACGCCAACGGCAACAACGTCCGTTGTACCGTTGGAATCGCCAACTGGGGTCGCGTGTAAAACGTCCCCGACCCCTTTCGAGTGCCACCCCAACGCACCAGAAACCATTCCCCCGGCAACACCACACGAGCAATCAGCGCATTAGCGGTTTTACTCACCGTCTGCTCATACGTCGCCAAGGCATCTGCCTTCTTGCTACGCGGCTTGGGCACCAAATTTCCTGCCTTCACTGCCCGCACTGCCCATCGTTGAGCGCGATCGCGCAGTTGTTGCAGTTGATCGGCATCTGTGGCGATCGCAACCTCCAACTCGACACCTAGTTCAGCGCCCTCTTCGACTTCTTCGAGCAGGTCTTCTTCGCCCTCCGTCTCCAAGTCTTCTGCATCGCTCTCAGCATCCCCGGCTTCTTCGCCCTCCGCTTCCCCCTTTACTTTTTGCTTCAGCTTTTCCACCAGGGCTGACAAAGCTTTATCATCCATCCCCTCCAAACGAGTTAAGGGCAGAACCGGCTGATCACCCAGATTCAGAAAAACCATTGGGCTATCCGATGCCGCCTGCCGTAGCTCAAAATCCAGCAAGCCTTCATAGAGAATGCCAATATACTCCGACGACAAATCCGAAAAATCGACCGGAGCCTCCACCCAGGTACTCCGTCGTCCCTGCCGCACCTTCACCTTACTGCGACACAGCAACTCCAGAATGCGATAGACGATCGCATCCGATGGCGTATGGCTCGGATTCTCAAACGCCGACAGCGCCCGCAAAATGGGATCACGGGAGGCAGCATTACCTGGCTCAAACAACCCGCCACCATACTGGGGCACAGGCAACGCTTCATGGGCGCATCCCTCATCCACCAGCTTAAACAGAGCCAACAACCGCGACCAGGCACTGCCCCCCTGACGCAACCGTTCGCCAGCCCGTCCTCCAGCACGGCGATCGAGCTGTTCTCGCAAGCCCTGTAAACCATACGCGCTGTGATAAATCGGGTTATCGCGCGGCAGCAGATCTCGCGCCTCCGCAAATAAAATCACCACACAGCGCATCACAATCCGAGTCGCCGCAATATAAACGTGGCGAGGCTCAATCCCATCCGACGTTGCCATCAAGTGTGCCAACGCCTCCGCCGATTCTCGAATCAGCAACTCAACCGCCTGCCGGACTCGTTCTCCCAACACCTCCGACAGTTCTGCCTGCCCCTGCCGGGATGAGGCGATCGCTGCCAGCAACGGACTGGGAATATCAGCGCGATCTGTCTGAAGGGCTTGCCGACCCAGCAACAGCCGGAGTGCCGTTACCTGTGAACCCGGTTGTCCCTCCTCAAACCAAAAAGTCACATCCCACTCACACCAAGCATCGTAGTCTGCCCCGGCATGGATCAACCGCCACTGATAGCCATTGGTCAGCAGCGCAATTTTCTGGTTCGCTTTTCGCAGCCATTCCACCACGCGAGAGACAGACCGCTTGCCGCGTCCAATCCCCAACCGCGCCACCTTGCCCCCAGATTCCTGCCCATCGGCAACAAAGACGGGCAACACTTCCCCATGTGCCCCCTGCCACACCCGCCGAGGACGAATGATTTCACGAGTAATGGCTGGATATGACCAGGTACGATCGACCTGGCTCCCTTTCTGCCAGTCACCCGTCAGCCCCAGCACCTCTTCCAGCACCGTATCTAGAAAGGTACTCAGGTGATCCTCTTCTCCATTCTGCAAGCGGGTCACATCCCGCCGCAGCCGATCCTCAATCCATCGTGGCAGTGCAGGCAAAGACTCAGGCACAAAAAATTCATTCAGCTTCGAGGGGGCAATCAGCAAGCCACCATGCTTCAGCGATGCCCACCAATCGTTTGAAATAGAAGTTGACGATTGCAGCGCAAGAATCATGGCTTCACCTCTGGTAAGCGAATCTCAACCGTAACGGGAAAGACCTGAGCCGTTCCCCTGAGGCTATACCGTTTCGGTAAAGTGCCCTCCAGCACTCGCGACTGTTCCCGTTTAAGCTGATCGAGCAAGTCTTGATAATGGCTCTTACGGCGACGCAGTTCATCGTCTAGATCCCGCAATTGCTCTTCCTGCGCTCTCCGCTCATCTGGAATCAGGGAAAGCTGCTGCATATCCCCCAGCAACGCATCCCGCTCCTTCTCAATTTTCTGGATGGTGGTCTCCCGCATCGCCCGTTCCACTTCTTGAAGTCGATGACGAAAGCGCTCCTTCTCTTCCTTTTGTGCCTCCTGACCGATCGCCTTCAGTCGTGCCGTCAACTGGGCCGTCAAATCATCCGCCATTTTAGACAAAACCGCCCGTACCTCCTGCGAAACCTCATCCCACAGATCCTGCGCCTGGGCGATCGCCGCTTCATTCACCCGTTGAACCGATGGGCGATCGTCCGCTACCGGAACATGAGGCAGGCGATCGCCCAACTCCTCATTCTGAATGGGAAAGCGAATCGTCTGCACCCAATGATGGAAGGGTTCTCGCAACTCATTAACGCCCAATTCTTCTACCGTCAGCAGCAGCAACGCATCAGCACCAGTGGGTACAGTTCCATACCGCACCGTCCAACGGCTACAAGGGTAGTCATCCAAGCCTCCTCCCGGAAACCGCGCACGGGCAAACAGATTTAACGCCTGGTGGAAGAGGGGATGCCCCAGGTGCAGCAAGGTCGTATCTTTAGTAGGGCGGTACACTGGGCGACCGTTGCGGGTTTGAATAAAGTGTTGTGGGTCAAACACGATCGCAGGCAACGCTCCCCGCTGCCCAGAATCCGTTTCTAGCCGGAGATAGTCATCAATCACAGGTTCCCAGCGTTGAGGCACGGGCATCCGTAGTCGCAGCCGTCCTTCTGAGTCAGACACTTCAAACCGGGGTAGCCCAATCCCTGCTCCCAACGCAATTTCTAACGTACTTTTGAGCGTCTCTGGAGTCAGGTCTAGCTCTTGTTCTAACTGTCGTAAGGTTTCTGCGGCTTCACTGCCTGCTGCCAAATCGGGCGATCGCGGAATCTGGCTGCGACCTCGACGGTAATTCACGGCAATATCTAGACCTTTGACAACGCTACCTGTGTCCTCCAGGTCAATAAAACGCCGCTGAAATGCCGCATCAAATACCTCACCCATCGATCCCAGCTCTTCCCGAATCGTGTTCACCTTGTCCACCACATGACCAAGAAACTGAAGATCCGCATCATCTTCGCTGGTGAAGTGCAGCACAATCACATCCTGCGCCTGCCCGTGGCGATCGAGTCGTCCGTTGCGCTGATCCAACCGCGATGGATTCCAGGGGATGTCGTAATGCAGCACGATATAAGCCGTTTCTTGCAGGTTCAGTCCCTCAGAAGCGGCATCCGTTGCAATCATCACGCGGACTGGATCGGTTGGGTCATTAAACGCCTGTTTAATTTCATCGCGCTGGCGATCGTCCATCCCACCATACAGCACCCGCACAATTTCCGGCTCTTTCTTAAAATGGGTCTTGAGCCGCTGCTCCAGGTAATCCAGCGTCGTCTTGTATTCAGTAAAGACGACAATGCGATCGCTGCCACGCCACTGATTCCCCAACCGTAAATATTGCTCGATCGTGTCGATCAATCGCTCCCACCGCTCATCTTGCCTTGGCTGAGGCAATTCCCCATTTGCCCCTAGAACTAACCCCAATTGCTGCAAGGCTGCATCGACCGCCACAATCTCATTTTGCAAGTGTGGAATTAAGGGCTTAAACCAAGCACCCGTCGTTTTAGAGGCATACTGAAGCCGCCCTTCCGTTTCCTGGTCGTCATCAAGGTCTTCAGAGAGCGATCGCCGCGCCGCTTGAACTGCTGCCAATTCTGCTGATTCATCCTGAGTCGTCCCTTCCCGGAATCGATACCAGGAACTCGCAAACGCATAGGGGCAGGACAGCAACCGCTTGTTTAATACCTCCACCGCGAACGCCCCAGCAAGCTGTTCAGTCCGACTAGCATGAGCAATTAACTTCTTGACTTCGCTGCGGAATTCGGCAAAGGCGATCGAGAGCTTGCGTTCAGTCGAGCTAAAGTACAAAGGCACTGGACGGGGACGACGCTCACAGAACCGGGGGATTTGCCCTGCCTGCTCATCTAAGACATTAATCTCTCGTTTTAAGCGGCGCACCACAACCTGCTCGATCCTCTGCTTCATCGCGTCAGTGAACTCGCTAGATTGCGTAAAGCGAACGGGGTCAAGCTGCTCCAACAACCCAGAAAAACAGCGAGTATGCCCATTATGGGGAGTAGCCGTGAGAAATAGCTTGTGTTCAAACCAGGGAGCGATCGCCCGCAGCATCTTGGAAAGGTCACTATCCTCCCCAAAATTGGACGGCATGAGATTATGCGCCTCATCCACAATCAGCAGATCCCAGGGCAATTGTGCCGATCCCTCTGGCTGGGCACAGGCAGCTCGAAACTGCTCCAGCACGTCTGGTTGCCGCAGGTAATGGTAAGAAGTAATGATCCGAGGAAATGTCCGCCAGGGGTTTGCATCCAGCCCCAACCGCTTCTGCAAGGCATGGGTTTCTGCTCGATCCACGACATCAAAGCTCAACGAGAACTTGACCTTCATTTCCTGCTGCCACTGCTTCCGCAAAGCCGCAGGGCAAAGAATCAGCACCCGCCGAATGCGTCGCCGTAGAAGCAATTCAGTCAGGATTAGCCCTGCCTCAACCGTCTTACCCAACCCCACATCGTCTGCCAGCAGCAGGGAGATTCGAGGCATCCGTAACGCTTTCAGCAAGGGAACCAACTGAAAATCTTCGACCTGAACCGCCCCAAAGAACGGAGAAGCAACCGGGGGAGTCCAATTGGTGGTCGAGCGATCGGGCGGCAAAAATGGAGAGAGTGCCGTCCATCGGGTCGATCGCTGCATGGCATCAAAATCAGCCGCAAGCATCGGTGGCTCAGTTGCAACCTGGGGCAGTGCTGTTGGTTCCAGCACCGAGCGTCTAACTTCACATTCCCAAATAACTGACTCTTCTGGAACACCATCAGAGTCAGTGTATTCCAGCGTCACCAAATGTAACCGCCTAGTCAAACTGCCATCGAATGGCTCCACTGAAGAAATTAATGCTCGACGGTTCCGAACCGTAGCAAGCATTCCTACTCGCGGGTTGGCAGCCTCAGAACTGGCAGTTGGGTGATCGATCATAGGAAAAAGCAATTCGCGAACTGAATGGCATCCTTATCCAAGATCCCTCATTCTGTTCTGAACTGCCAGTAACTGCACAGATGTTTTATCCTACTGAGGTTCTTGTCACATGAAATTTGCCCTGTAGGAACGATCGCTGCTTAAGTTTTTAGGGTGCAAATTGCACTCAAAAGCTAATTTTATAGGGATTGTATTGCACCCTAACTTAACCCTGGGCGATACTGTCGTACAGGCAGGTTGTCCAGTACATTGGGAGGACGCTCCATCCCTCCGCTTGCTGATGGGGAGTTATTCTCTGGTAATGGCAAGAGGCGATCGGCAGCTTCAATACGCTCGTATAGTGCCTGGGTCAGTGCTTGGTGATCTGCCAACCGAACTCGACGCTGAAGAGCAGGCTGTACCTGGCTATCCCACAAGCTCTCAGTTTTGGTGCGGTGATTAAATTCTGCCTGCGCGATCGGAATCTTCAGCAGATAGGGAATGGAACCCTCACCACGCGATCGATAAGCAGGATTCGTAATCACACATTTCCCCTGCTCAAAGCGCAAAATTTCATCAGGGGTAAGGATTGGGATCTTCTGGAGAGACTCGTTCCAACTCGTAGACCGACTGCTATGAAGTCCTGTGCTGTGGCTGGTAGAACGGGTTCGCACGACAACCTCTTTTTCGCCGTAGCGTTTAGAGTATTCCTCTGCGGTTTTGACATCACCTGGATTGAAGAGAATATGGCTGCTGCACGCGAAGGCGATCGCGGCTCCCAATTTCTCTCCGTATTGCTCATACAACTGATTGAGTGACTGAATCCCTAACAAGAAACAAGCACCGTTGGAGCGGTACTCGTTAATCCACTGCGGCAACCGTTCCAGTTTCAGCGATGGTAATTCATCCAGGGAAATGATTAGGGGATCTTTACGAGGTTTGGACAGATTTGACACGATCGTCAAATGCAATGCAGCCGCTAGCAGTGGACCTACTACACTTCGGCGGGCATCATCCAGCTTAAACACAATCATTTGCCTGCCTTGAATTTGAGCAGGGAGGTCAGATTGCCCAATGAACGTTCGTAACAGGTCTGCCTGAATGAAGTTGCTGAAGGTCGCCGCTGCTGTCGTTAGAATTCCAGAGATCGTTTTCTCCGCATCTTTGGCACTGAGAAACTGGTTAAAAGACGTAGCAACCCACTCATCCATCTGATGGGACTGTACTGCATAGTCAATCCGTTGAGCTAGATTCGGCAGACGGAGCAGTGCATAGACCATTGCCATGTCAGGATACTGGGTGCCTTTGGCTAGTTGCAGTAGGGCTTTTGCTAGCAAATCACCTGCTGTCGCAAAGAACTCATCACTCTTACCACCCCTGGAAGCGTTGCGGTTGATGACCTGCCCAATCTCGCCTGCCATCACAGAATCGTAAGGATCTCGGATGAAGTCGAGCGGATTGAGGACTCCGCTGTAGGGTTCACCAGGTGCAAACACCCACACTTGATAGCCATAGCGGGCGGCAAGTGGAGCATGGAGCCGCATCTGATCCCCCTTCTTATCATAAAGGATGACTGGAAAGCCTTGAACAAAAGCACTTTCAAGGGCTGAATCAATCACACTGGCAGTCTTTCCGCTTCCTGGCGTTCCGATTACCAGTATGCTGCGTTGAGCGTCGGGTAAAAAGACCGTTGGAGGGTTTCCCAGCAGAGTTTGAAGATGAGTTCCTACGGCTTGAAATGAATCCTTTATCCAGTAGCGCGGTTTACCACACCAAAGCGTGACCCGATTGTGTTTGCGTTCTCGCATTTGCTTTGAAGCAGTTCCAACGGCAGCTAATTTTTCAGCCATCCGTGCCACTCTCCCCGTCGTGATTTTGCCTTTGCTTTTTCCCGCAATCATCACTACTAACATCAGCATTAGGAAAACTCCCATGAATGCCCAGCCTTGAGGATTGTTGTATTCCTGGAAAGTCTCAATAAAGGGAGCCAAGTAATTGTTGGGGGAGATTGCTGAAAATTGGTGTGTTTGTTTAGGCATGGTGGTGAATTGCGTGTAAAGCTTCTCGAAAAATCGCCAACCTATTGTCAGAGATACCAACTTCCATTCAGCACTGATAAATGGTCAGGTTTTTTTAGCCGGATGGCAGATATTAACTGAGGTTTATCTGTTTGCGCCCTCCGGCGCAGAAGTGAGCTGTTAACCTCTCTTCGCTATGCTGATCACCCTCTCCGACCTGCGAAAATTACAACCTTCAGGTCTTGATGGTTTATCTCCATCACCTTTTTCAACCCTACAAGACCATTTGCAACTGGCGATACGACAATTGCACCTTAACTTGCCTGTGGAGCCGTTGCTACAAGCTGATTCGGCTCTGCATCATTTAGTTTGTGAAGTGCAAGCATCTCTACCAAATGCGTTACGTCCGGGTAGGAGACTACAACTAAATTACCCGATCGCGGCTCTGTTAGGTAACCAGACCTATGTAAGGGTAGAAGTAAATGTGGGATTCCGTCAGGGACAACCCAAGCTATTTGAATGGGTGATTCGACAGCCGCATTTAACTTGGACTGACCGTGTCAAACTTTGGGTAACAACTAAACATTTTGAGGTGCATCCCAATGACGTAACTCTGATTGTTGTTGCGTTGCATCCCGACCGATCGGCTCAGAAAATAGTCCTTCACTGGAATGCTGAATTGCATGAACAAACGGAGCGGTGGCTATTTTCTTTGCTATCTAAAAGTTGTCAATCTATTGCTCCAATGCCCTCTACTACCGCGCCTTACTCGAAAGAAATAATTGAAGTATTGAGGAACTTGGAAGCCATTGAGGAAGTGCCGATATAGCTTATTTTATACAGCAGCTTTAGTTGACTCCAGTCCCTGACAGCAGTATTTCAGTCAATAAAGGCGACTGCCTCAATAGAATCTGATGTTACCTCTCGCTACGAGTCATGTATATGTTCTCTCCTATGTTGCGATCGCTCTACGACTCAATCCTCAAATGTCCTCCATATGGTTGGTTCCCATCTACTCCCGAATTAGCCAAGATGATGCTACAACAGATTAAAATTCAATCTGGCATAATTGCTTTAGAACCTAGTGCTGGGTCTGGTGTATTGGCTCAGGCAATGCGACAACGAGGGGCAGTTGTTGATGTCGTTGAACTTGATTTTCGATTCCAAGCTCTTCTGTTCCAGCAAGGTTTCAAAGTTGTGGGCAGTGATTTTCTAAGTACCAAAGCCACTCAACTCTATGACCTGATTTTGATGAATCCTCCCTTTTCTGCCAGTTTTGAGCAGCGTGGAGTTGATCTGGCACATATTCGTTATGCCTATGGAGAATTTCTGGCTCCGGGTGGACAGTTGGTGAGTGTCGTTAGCAACTCCATGAACTGTAAAAACTGTCCCAGAGCGCAGCAGTTTCGGAGATTTCTCAAGCGAATTGATGCAACTCTCCTTGAGTTGCCGTTGGAAATCTTTTGGGGGAGCGATCGCCCGGTGACAGTCGAGAGCCGATTAGTCGTTGCCCACAAAGGCTGAACAATTAGTAGAGCGTGGTGGCTATCGCCCCCTCTCCCGTGCTGAGTTTGAAATTCCATGCATGGTCAATACAAAAACCAGACCCGCCCAATCTACGACGACAAAAACAACTCGAAGCACCAAACCGAAAGCTTCTGTATTGGAGATTGATCCAGAATTGCTAGACGAACACTATAACCAGGTGCGCCGTCCGCAGTTGCCTTACGGAATTGTCGTTAACGATAAACCAGCAGGCATTTTGATTCCCTCTGACCAGCTTGATAAAGCCGGATGGAAAGCAATGCCGAACGAGGAGGATCTTCACACAGTTGAACTGACGGAAGAGGTAACAGGATTACTCCTCACTGAAGTGCGAATGCTGGTGCTAGCGTTTGTGCCAGAGTACATTCGCTACAAGTCTGACATTGAAGAACTGGGCAATACGGTAGTCGGACTGTACGATGAGTATCGCCACGCCTTTGACAAAAAGACGATGGATGCTTGCTCCGAACACGCGCTGGTCTTTCTTGATGAAGATAATCAACCACTACACACAACTCCAGTTGTTGTGCGCTTCAAGAATGTAGCCCTTTGGAGCTTCAAATCAGCCCGTGAAGAGTTCTACCGCAAGCTGGAGAAAACGTTTGCCGAATTCACTGGACAGCGGTATTCCGGCAAAAGTGATAAGTGGCGTAGTCTAGGTGTGTTGGAAGTCACTTTCAAAGCCGTGAAGGAGGGCGAGGGCAACAACAAGTCCTGGTGCTGCAAGACGGAGAACATTACGCCTCCAGCAACAAACAACCTGTCTCAATTATTTCTAGGCACATCAACAACAAAAGCATTGGTCTGGAGTATTCACGACGATATTGCAGGCTTTACAGAGCAGCAGTCGCTTCCTGCCTTGCCTGGTGAGGCTGACGCTCCGGCATTGCCAGCTACGACTCGTAAGCTCAAGAGTGCTAAACCGATCGCAGAGCCAGATGATGAACTCGATGATGTAGATGTCCTTGATATGGAAGCAGAAGCGATCAACGACGATGATTTCGACTTTGACGATGACGATTTAGACGAGGAATAATCGAACTGCCAGCCCTCATGCTTAGTAGAGGACTGGCATTCTTTTTTCAGTCATCTGCTGATTGGCTAGTTTTGAGTTTGCCATCTGACAGGTGGACTGTTTCGTATCTCAACGTTTGTAAATCCAACTAATGATGGATTTTATTCCTGACCAGATGCCATTGCTCACATTGCCTTGCTATATTAGCGTTTTAGATTTTTTAACAAAACTTCTTAAAGATAAAATTGAATATTTTTATTCTTTCAAATGCTCTTGAATGCCCAGTCGCTTTTGAGGTGCCGATGATTAAGAAGCCGAATTTCAAGAAACTCAGTAAACGGCGGGCAGTGGGTGTCATTAGTGTGAGTGTTGCAGTCGTTGCTGGGGTAGTTACCATCAGCAGTTATCTGCTGGTCAGAAAATTGTTACTCACCAGTGTGCAGCAAGAAATTCTAGCAGATGCCGAAAGACAGGCACAACAGATTGATCAGTGGCTGCTGGAAGAGAAAACAGAAGTTGCCACGATCGCTAACAGCCCCGTAACGCGCTCTTTCAACTGGAAGTCCGTACAGCCTTATCTAAAGGCCGAACTAAAGCACATAGGTACATTGGATCGCTTTTTCATAGCACCAAGAAATGGTCGCAAAATCTTTACTACCAATAAAGGTCTTCTGCAAATTTCAATTCGCGATCGTACCTATTTCCAACACACGATTCGGGGCTATGTGACAGTGAGCGATCCTCTTATAAGTCGCAATACGCAAAAGCCTACCATTGTGATCGCGGCTCCGATACGTGCAGCAGAGGGGACTGTTGTGGGTGTATTAGGTGGTGGAATTCCTACTGAAAAATTCCAGATTGATGCGCCAAAAATTGGTGGCACGGTTCTCTTTGGCTCAACGGGGCGAGTGATCCGCGCAACTCAACCCCCGCCCAAAGGACTACTGCAACGTTGGCAGCCTAACAAAAAAGGCATCGAAACTTGGCAAGGTTATACAGTCGTCTATGTACCGCTGAAGAAAGCCCCCTGGCTATTGGCACAGGTCATTCCACAGTCAACGGTGGAAACTCGCCTAATGCCGCTCAATACTCTGGTAATTGTAATTAGCGGCTTGATCGTTGTCGCGGCTGTTGGCGTGTGGCGGCAACTTCGATACTCTGTCGCCTTACAATACGAACGGCAGCGCCTCCAGTCTTTGATTCGCCATGCTCCTGTTGCAATGGCTATTTTTGATCGTGCTGGACGAATAATTGCTTATAGTGAATACTGGCTGGCAGAAGCCAATCTCCTCGGTAAAAGAATTGTCGGCAGTAAACTATGCGTACCCCACCACTGGAAGGAAGTTCACCAGCAGGCGGTTCGCGGCAAGATTACCCATCGTTCTGAAGAAGCCGTGCTGTTGGATAATGGCTCAAACCATTGGTTGAAATGGACGATTCAACCGTGGTATCAAGATGGGCAAATTGGCGGTAGTTTTTTGTTAGTACAACCGATCGACCAGCTTGTACAGGCACGAGAGGCGGCTCTGGAGACAGCTCGTTTTAAGTCTCAATTTTTAGCAAATATGAGCCATGAGATTCGGACTCCGATGAATGGATTGTTGGGCAGTACAGAACTGCTGCTAGGAGATGGTCTCAATGCACAGCACCGCCGCTTCGTCGAAATCATCCATGCCAATGCCCAGCATCTACTGAAGATCGTTAATGACATCCTGGATCTGTCGAAGTTAGAAGTGGGCAAACTGGTTCTCGAGCGCCACTGGTTTGATCTCAATCAGTGTTTGAATGAGGTCATCCAGGCGATGGAACCACAAGCAGTAAATAGGCAGCTTACCCTGTCGGTTCAGATCGAGGGAAAAGTCTCCAAGCGATTGTATGGAGATGCCCATCGCCTCAAGCAAATACTCTTCAACTTGATTGGCAATGGGATTAAGTTTACTTCAACGCAAGGAAAGGTCAGTTTGGCTGTTAGGGCAGAGGTCTGCGAACTGACCAGTACCCTGCTGAGATTTGAAGTAACCGATACCGGAGTTGGCATTGTTCGCAGCAACTATCCCAGACTATTCCGGGCTTTCTCACAAGTTAATTCTTCCTCGCCGCGCCAACACGAAGGGACAGGCTTGGGACTGGCAATCTCTAAACAACTCGTGGAGCAAATGGGTGGAAAGATCGATTTCAAGAGTCAACCTGGAAAAGGCTCAACATTCTGGTTCACAGCTCGGTTTGATGTAAGGACCTCAGATTTACAGTCAGAACCTGTTGGGGTTGTAGTGCCCGTGGAACCTGTTCTTCAGGCATTAAACGTTCTGTTAGTTGAAGATAATGCTATGAATCAATATGTCTTACAGCACCAGCTACAGCGCTTGGGGCATCGAGCCGAGGTTGCCAACAATGGAAAAGATGCGTTGGGAAAGCTGAAACTGAAGCCTTTTGATCTAGTTTTAATGGATTGCCAAATGCCAGAGTTGGATGGTTACAGCACAACCCGTCTGATTCGATGCAACGCTGCCCACGCAAGTTTGCCCATCATTGCTCTAACGGCTCACGCAATGGTGGAAGAGCGGCAGCGTTGCTTGGATGCAGGTATGAATGATTACCTGAGCAAGCCAGTTTCTCAACAAGAACTTGCCCAAATGCTAAATCAATGGGGCAGACGATCGGCTTTGCAGTTGCGGAACAATTCACCGCCCGACCAGCCTAAGCGGAGGTCTCTGCCCCGTGACTTGAGAGTGCTACCCTCTGATCCTGTGCCCGTGGATGTGACGTATTTGCTGGAAACGTTTGATGGCATAAGAGCCGTATTAGAAGTTGTTCAAAAGTTTGTAAGAATCGCTCGACGGGAACTTGCCGTTCTAGATGTTGCTCTAAAGCAACAAAACTGGCAGGCAGTTGCCTACTGTAGCCATCGGTTTCGAGGAGCTTGTGCTATCGTCAGAAATCAATCTCTCATACAGTGGACAAAGCAACTGGAAGTATTGGCAAAGCAGCCTCATCCCCTGGCTGTTGAGGGAGAGCGGTTGTTAGAGCATTGCCGCCAGGAAGTCTTGCGAATTAATCGTTGGGTGCAATCGACCAGTACACACTCAGACTCAAAAAGAGGGTGAGATTATGGCTGGCAGCAAAATTCGGATTTTTCTGATTGAGGATCAAGAACTGGTCAGGTTTGGGTTGACAGTAGCGCTTCCCAAACATAATCCCAAAATTGAAGTCATTGGCGATGCAGAGACTGGCGAGAAAGGACTTACGCTGATCAAGACGCGACAACCAGATGTTGCGATCGTAGACCTGAGTCTACCAAAAATGAGCGGCATTGAAGTGACCCAGCATCTTAAGCGTCACCATTCTCAAGTCAAGGTAATGGTGTTGACGGTCAGCGGAGATGAAGCCCATGTGATTTCTGCTTTTGAAGCGGGAGCGGATTCCTATTGCATGAAAGATAATCCGATCGGGCTAATTGGAACCGCATTGGAACAAACCTATGAAGGAAACCACTGGATCGACCCGGCGATCGCTCGCTACATTCTCCAAAGCTGCGTAATGAAACCTGCTCAACCTCAAGTGCCAATAGAGCCAGAATCACGTTCCGAAGAGCCATTAGCACTATTTGACGAACCCATTCAGACCTTTGAGAAGCTAACCGATCGGGAAGTTGATGTGCTGGAACTGGTCGCAAAAGGACTGACCAACGGCGAAATTGCTAACAAACTCTTCATCAGTCGAGGCACGGTCAAGAGCCACGTTGCCAGCATTATGCAAAAATTGTCTGCCAAGAGTCGAACGGAAGCTGCTAGCCGTGCGTTGACAACTGGACTCTTGAATCAGAAATAGCTACTTTCCCTGCTACCGCCGCTGACATGGGGATGAAATAAGGGTTCCCCATGTCAGCCGATTTTTATACCTATGAAGACACGCAACGGGCGCAGCAGAAGGTATCTCGTGGTGTTCGCGCCAAACCTTTTTATTCTTATGTACAAAGTGATGCTGACTTGGAAGCCGCGATCGCTCCGCTGCTGACTGCAAAAATTCTGGCGATCGATACCGAAACTACTGGCAGAGATCCGCACACTGATCGCCTGCGGTTAGTGCAACTGGCGACACCTAATCAACCCGTTGTAATCATTGACCTGTTTGCAGTCAAAGATTACCGCCTGCTCAAGCACTTATTGCAGGGTGGTGCTCTCAAAGTAGGACATCACTTCAAGTTTGACTGGCAGTTTCTCACGCAGGCTGGAATGTCGCCATCCGGTTCGTTTTTCGACACACAGCTTGCCTTTAAAGTGTGGACGGCTGGTATTAAAGTTCGTTCATCGCTACAGGCGGTAGTCAAGAAAATTTTGGAGATTGATCTCGACAAAGACCAGCAGCAGAGCAATTTTTCGCGATTAAACCTGACTCCCAAGCAGCTACAGTATGCGGCGATAGACGCGGCAATTCTGCTACCACTGCATGACGCTCTGGTTCGGCGGTTGAAAGTTACGAAGCTGGAGGCGATCGCCCATCTGGAATCCCAATGCCTAGTTGCCTTTGCCCAAATGGAACTTCATGGTATGGGGATTGATCAGCATCGGTGGAAGGAGCAACAGTCTGCCCTTAACACCCAGCTAGCACAGACTTTAGAACAACTGCATCAACAACTGCGATCGCCTGGAGATTTTCAAATTAGCCTATTGCCTGACTGTAGTGATGGGATTAATCCCAATTCGCCGAAGCAGGTAAAAGCTGCCCTTGCTGCCATTGACATTTTAGTCAAATCAACCGATCAGCGAACGTTGCTGCCGATCGCAGATCAACATCCTGCTATTTGTACTCTGCTGCAATACCGCCACCTCAGCAAATTATCTGACAGCTTCTATCAACCGCTCTTGCACCATATTCATCCTGCAACGGGACGAGTGCATCCGACATGGTATCAACTCGGCGCGCGATCGGGGAGAGCCAGTTGTCGTGATCCTGCCCTGCAAACCATTCCTCACAACGAGGCGATCCGTCGTTGCTTTGTTGCTGAACCAGGAAACGTCATTGTCAAGGCAGACTTCAACCAGATTGAGCTACGAATTGTTGCCAAGATCAGTGGTGATGCCCGGATGCAGCAGGCGTATCGAGCGGGAAAAGACTTGCATCGATTGACTGCCGCTTTCATTCTCAGAAAACCACCAGAACAAGTGACTGAGGAGGAGCGCCGCTTAGCCAAAGCCATTAACTTTGGATTGATTTACGGTATGGGAGCAGGCAAACTGCAAAACCAGGCACAGGTGAAGTATGGAGTAACGATGAGCTTGGAAGATGCCCGACACTTTTGTAAGCGCTTTTTCGAGTTGTATCCCGGCATTAAAAAGTGGCATGAACAAGTGAAGCGCGATGTCTATATCAGTAAGTTACGAGAATGCCGCACGATGACCGGACGGCGACGACGCTGGCGAGAACAGCCCAGATTAAACGAGATGATTAACCAACCCGTGCAGGGATTGAACGCTGACATCACGAAGCTGGCGCTGGTAAATCTAACTGGACGATTACCATTTGAGGCTTACATCGTTGGAATGTTGCATGATGAAGTGCTAGTGGAATGCCCAGAAGGAATGGCAGCAAAGGTCAGTCGCTTGGTGCATCGGTGGATGGAGCAGGTAGCGCAGCAATTACTTGACCCAATCCCTGTCATTGTTGATGTGCGAGTGGGTAAGAGTTGGGCGGCATGAAAAAAGAGTGAAAAAAAGGGGGCACAACCAGTGCCCCTGCCGCCCCTGGCGGCGGTTAGGGTGAAGTTGAGATGAGGAATTCATCGATATGGCAACAACCACGAAAGCTAGAAATGGTAATGCTACCAAAACGACTCCAGCAAAAACGGCTGCTAAGCCTGCACCATTACTTGATCTGAGTGATCCCAAAGTGGCAACCAAAGCAATTCGCAATGCTCTTTTCCAAACCTACAAGGTGAAGGTGGCTCTGCGAACTGAAAGTGCTGTCATTCCAGCCTATTATGGCTTCCGGGAAGTAATGGGAAATGCCACCTCCGCAGCGGTTAAAAAGAACAACGGCACCTTTGATTGGCAGGCATGGAACACGAAAGTGTTTCCCAAACTGTTTGGTGAGCCAGACTCATTGAAGTTTGACCTGGCAGTGATGGCGCAAATTGCCGCTCACTTTGATGCTGC
The DNA here is from genome assembly GCF_052939495.1 of Phormidesmis sp. 146-12. Lineage (NCBI taxonomy): Bacteria > Bacillati > Cyanobacteriota > Cyanophyceae > Leptolyngbyales > Leptolyngbyaceae > Phormidesmis > Phormidesmis sp. 146-12. The sequence continues at coordinate 46,998 of NZ_JBJPHS010000016.1, forward strand.
AATTCCTGAAGATCCCGATGAGGGAATTCGAGCGTTGATCGACGTGAATCGGCGCAGTCTGGAACGTCGTAACGGCAGAAAGGCGGCTGATCCGGATGTGCCTGATGTACTTGACAGTCTGGACGATCTGGATCTTGACGATGAACTCGAAGAGGATGCTGACGACGATCTAGAGGAAACTGACGAGGATGGCCTCGACTTAGATGACGAATAGTTAATAACCTTGAAAACCTAAAAGCCTGATTCCAAGAGGAGTTGGGCTTTCTTTTTTAGTTAGTAGCTTTTTGTTGCTCTAGCGATCGCACCCACAGTGTACAAAAGCCTGATCGCACCTTCTTCTCCCCCAACTTCAGCGTCACTCCTAGCTTTTTCGCCTGCTCCTCGCACTCCAAACGTCCCTGCCAATTGCGGGACAGCAAATCCCGATTCCACTCCATCAAATTCCTGGCAAACTTGCCCTCGCCGCTGGTTGCCCACTTTAAGGCATTTGCTTCATCTAGCGTGAGTTGACGCTTGCCAGATGGGTCTTGAGTCACCTGAGCTTGTCGTGACTGAGCATAGGACCATCCCAGTCCACCGCCAAGCGCGGCAGCAGCTAATAGTAACGCGCCTGCAATGATAGTCGAAGTGGCACTCAACTGGTGCATGAACTGGTCGATCGCGGTTTTACGAATCAGCGTGTGAACCGTGTGCGCGATCGCGGTTTTCTGTGCCTCTAATGCCGTGCGTTCGTATTCCTTCAAACCTTCCCGATAGTCTGCCACTCGGCGATACACTTCATCTCGCCACTGCTCAAACAGCGCGTTCATGTCTTTGGGTTTCTCTTCCAGCAAAGCCTGCAATCGTCCAGTTGCTGCCATCAGAATAAAGGCTGGATCATCGGAATTGAGGTTGTACTGCGTCAACACTTCAACCACCTTTGCCTTCACATAGTCTGGTTCACTGATCAACAGATAATCCAGGGCAGATTTTGCGCTTGCTGACAGTTTTAAGGATGGTGGACGGTTTGGTAGCGGTGGCGGTGCGATTTCCTCATCATCCAGAATTAGGTCTTCATCAGTAGGGATTGGAGAAGTACCATTACGATTGGACATGGGCAACCTCCTGACTTGTTTCTTCGATTACGTTGACAGTGTCAGGTGTGGTTTTTGTGGATTGTTCGGATTTATCAGAAGCAGAGTTTTTTGTACTCGATTTTCGAGTCTTTGTTTTCTCCTGAAGTTGGGCAGCCTGGGTCAGCTTGGCCGTTTCTTCTTGGGTGAGAGTGCCATTCCAAAGGTTTAGAGCATCGATCGCCCGTGCAAATTCTTTGAGAAAGGTGGCAACACGCTGCCGTTCTAGTAGATGGAAGTGATCCGACGCGGCGATAGTCTGAGCAAACGTCCAGCCCAACTTATCCCACTTGTCTCGTTCGTAAGGTGGGAACTTGGGGAAATCCATCACTTTGGCATGGGGCGAGGCAAAAAGGGCTTTCCAGGGTTTACCATTCCCTGTCTGTTGAGTTTCAATCACGTTGCCAAACTCCCGCCATTGCCGCTCTGTTGCCAAGTGCAAGTTGCGAACAAAGATATGGATGACTCGCCCTTCAGGATATGTGGCATGGTCCTCCAGCGATCGCTCAAATAGCTCCAATGTTTGCTGGCTGGGATTGCACAGGAACCATTTGATCAGGCGCACAGGTTCGCCCTCTTCTGAACTCATGCCACCACCACTTGTGAGATTGAGTTCCAGCAGCCCGTTGCTTTTGAACCAGTCGTAGACAAACTGATGTGCTCCGGCAGGCAGGTTAACCAGGGGAATCAAATGTTGCTCCACGCTGCTCCACACTTTGTCCAGGTCTTGGTATTCAATCTCGCTCAAGACCAGTTCAACAGCATCGTTGTAGAACTTTTTGACGTTGTAATTGTGTGCATTATCCGCATCGAACAGTTGAATCGGGTAGTTGTGAGTCTGGCAATAATGCGCCATCGCACAGGTAAACAAGGATTTGCCGCGCCCACCCCCAGAGCCATCGACGATATGAATTGTAGGTTGCATGGTTGCCTCCAAATCAAACAGGTTGCAGTTGTGGGTGAATCGAGCAGAAATACTGAAACAGTGCCCAAACGTCTGAGAGCCGGTGTCCCAGTTCGTCAGTGTCAATGGGTTCTGGTATTTCTACATCGGCATGAAAGGAAAGATGCTGACCAAAGTGCTTGACTAACTCCGTAGCAATCAGATTGGTTGTGCCACCAGCGAGTACCCACTCATCGGCACCGTTGGGCATCACTTCTTGTAGCCAGGAGGTGATAGTTCGAATGTAGTCAGCCCGTGCTTGCCGAGCGATCGCTGCCAAATGTTTGGCTTCCTCTGTTCGATTGGATGCTTGAGTGGAGCGGGCGATCTCCACAAAGGGTTCCTCACTTTGCATCTTACTGCCAATCCACTCGACGATCGCTGAAAGCAGACGTTCAGGAGTTTGCCCACTGCTGCGTTGCTCAATCTGTTCCAGACAACGAATGAAACCCAGGTTAGAGGATTTGAAGACAGACAAGGCTCCATGTTCAAAAGCAATCACGCTAGCATTGCGGTGTCCTAACATGGCGATCGCGATTCGCTGAGTTGAGAACTTGTCTTTATGCCTATTGGCATAGCGAATGGCAATCCCCGCTCCTTCAGGTTGACAGTCAAACTGCTCTAGCTTCACCTTCAATCCACCTCTGGGCGTTTCAAAGCGGGTCAGAGCAGAGCGAAGTTGTTTCTCAAAGCGTGTTCTATCCTCATACTCATTCGGTGGCAGTAGGCAGGAAAGCGACAGGTGAAATTCATGCGGAAACTGTAGTCGCTGCTGAATCACCCAAATGGCTGCCAGTGTTTTGTAGAGGGCACGCTCAAACTTGGGTTGATTCAGTCCAGCATGGGCGTGAAAGCGTTTGGCGAGTGTCCCTACTGCCCAGCAATCATTACCCAACTTCACCCAAGTATTGTGTTCTGGAGCAGGTGTAAACAATTGGGTTGTTTGCAATTGCTCCAAACTGGTAGGTGAGATCTGAGCCGCTTCAGGAGCCATTACCAGACTGGTAGGAGATGAAATTTCGTTCAGGGTTGTATAAATTGCTTTGGTAGACGAGCCGCCAAAGTCGATCGCAACCATAAGGTGACGTGACTGAAGTTTAGTCGTTGGCATGAAATGGTTCCACTACTTGAGTTTGCTGAAGTTTGCATTACTAAATGGGTTGACGAGTTTATCAGGCACAGTTGTCGCTTGGACGACATCTTTATTTGCAGTTAAGGTTTGATTGAATGTTGTCAGTGATGTGTGAATCTGGAGTGAGGTCGGAAGTTGGGCATTCAGCCGGGAAGTAATCAAAGCGGATTGAGCCGTTAACGCGGAGACTGCCTGACAGCCATAGATGTGCAGATCTTCTAGTGAGATAGCAGACGCGATCGACGGTTCCATGAGTGACAGCGGCAGATAGAAGGCGGTAGCTGCATCCAGCAAAAAATCACTGATGGTGTGATACGGGTGTTCCTTCAGGTAGCGCAACAAATGAGCATAAATGGAGGTTGCCGGAACCCGCAGGCGACAAGATAGTTCTGCCAATTCGGAGGAAGATGTCATAGCAAATCGTGACCAATGACATTGCTTACCGTAGCGAGTACCTGTGGCAGATCGCCTCTGAAGGATGGACAAGAAAAATCTCCCATTCAAAAGTGAAGGAGTGGCTAGCACTCAAAGAACTTTAGCCAGTTGGGAGATGATCAACACTCAATACCGATTCAGCACCCACCCACCTCCCCAACGCGCAAGGAATTTGAAATAGCGACGCTGTCGCGGTAAGGGTGAGCAAACGCTGCTTAAGCGCAAGGAGCGACCACGGTCGTGCCAATCGTGAGCATGGCTCAACCTGAACAACCTGAAAATAACAAGGAGAATCAACATGGCTCAGACCACTCGCGTGAACTTGATTGATGCTGCCACCGAACACCTCAATGGTGAAGTGCAAGTCCGCATGGTGCTCAACACCCTGCGAGAATTGACTGGACATGCCCTTGAAATCAAAGCTTCCAGTCAGGGTAAGAACTTTGATTGGAAAAAGTTTAAGGTGCTATTTGAACGGCAGTATGGCAAGCTCGATTTAGACGAGTTGATGGCTGAAGCAGCAAAGTTCGGCTTCACTTCGGTTGAAGAAGTGCGGGCAGAGCGCCAGAAGCAACTGGCAACGTTTTACAAACGCCAGAATGCTTACAAAGCAGCCGTTGCCCGCAACGATGTGGCAGAGCTAACCGCTTAAGCCAACAATCCCCATTCCGAATTCCTACTCAGGGATGGGGCTACTTTTTGCCCACCCAGCCCACCCGCTTTGTGAGGGCGAAGGAGTAGTTCCTCTGTTCTGATTCGTGACGTGGCGGTTTGAGACGCATAGCGGCGATCGCCCTCAAAATGCCTTCTACTGCCGATTTTCTTTAACCACCTATTAGAAATAGCTGTCAGCAACAGGTAATGCTTGATACTGAACAAGATGCTGTGTGCGTCAGGATGCGGCAATGTGCCATTCGTTTACGCCGCGAACTGCCCCTCGAAAAACATTGCAAGCTATGTTGGTGTACGGACAATTTGTTTTTAGAGAATACACACAGGTGTTGAAGGCGATCGTTGCTGGTGAAAGCTAGGCAATGAACGATTCTCCTGTGAGACGCTATGCGATCGCTGGAGATGTGATGATCGCGATCAGCCGTGAAATCGACTAAACTAGAATCATCTAAATCGTTCAGCAGCCCATTGGTACTCGCGATGCAAATTTCTCTGACTCCTGAGCTAACGGCAATCATCGAACGGCAACTTGCTTCTGGTGCCTACGGTAGTCCTAATGAGGTCGTTGCAGCGGCGTTGTTGCAATTTGATGAGTTAATTGACCCGGCACTTGAAGCACAGGTAGATGAAGAGAACGATCGTCGCTGGCAGAAGTTTCAGAAAACAGGTCATGCTGTTTCCCATCAAAATGTCAGAGAGTGGGCTTACAGCCTGAGTACGGACAATCCCTTGTCATGTCCGCAATAGTCTGGCTGCCAGAAGCCCTCGATGATCTCAACCGAGTCTATGCTTTCTTAGAATCTAAAAATCCCGACGCTGCCGCTCGTGCGGTTCAGGCAATTTTTGAGGCAGCCGATAGTTTGGCAGAAAACCCTTTCCGCTGTCCACAACTTAGAACGCATCCGAATCGGAGGAAACTGCGAGTATTTTGGGGTAAACGTGGGTATTTGATTTACTTTGGAATTCAAGACGACACCATATACATTCTTCAGATTTGGCAAGGCTTGGAGGATAGACCAACTTAATTTGCTCTGGAGCATTTCTGTAGTAATGGGCAGTGCATGAAGTAGGCAGGTAATAGTCTCACTCTCTCCAATAGCAAAGGTTGTTGGTTCTGCTACCGCAATGGTCATGGCAATGAGTTACCCACTACGCCATGACAGACCAGCTCAAACTTTTCGGTATTGCTGACCAAACGACTGGCGCTCCTCACGTTGTGTGCAAAGCAGATGGCGAAAGGCTTGCTCAAACCATTGCCCAAATGAAAGCAATGGCTTCAGTATTGGAGCCAGCGCCGACAGCCTTTATGGAAATTTGCCTGCTGCTGCTCCAGGTCAAAGCTGAACATCTCCACTACTTCCGGGGTTCAATTGTGGTTGGCAAAAGTGCCTGGGCAGATGTGCTTCCTGATTGGCTGTTGCAGGCTGTTAGACGGGAGCGGTTTGAACAAATCCTGGATGAATTTGAGCAGGGCGCAATTACAGAACGATCGACCCCGGCTGAGATTGTTTGCGCTTTGCAACCACTGACATTGGAAGCACCGCTGCATCGCGATTATGCGGATTTAGTCTTATGGGCATTTGATCAAGTGCTGCAACGACATAACCGAGTGCCAGCGGGGTATAGTTCATTTTTTGAGATGAACGGCGATGTGCCTATCTCATTTGAGCGAGTTGAACGAACTTACCGGGAACTGGGGATGGACATTCGTAGAAAAGTAGTCAGGTCTGCACCCAAGTATCGCCAGAAGACTGAGGCGCTCAAGCCGATTGTGGTAGAGGAACTCTCTAATACGATGCAAGTTAGCCTATTTGACTGACGTACTCCATCTCTCAGCAGGTGAAACCGCTTGGAAATGTTTTTGTTGCTATTGGAAGGGACAATTTTTCCGGTCATGTGGGAGAGGCGATATGAGGCGACGAGTGGCAACACTTGAGATACTTACTGATCAGGAAGCCGTTATGCTCTCTGCAATAATCCGTTTAATAATCATCTTGGACAAAGCCAAATGCCAAAGTCTACACAGCGTCTGGATCGCATTGAATTCCGAGCCAGTGATGAAGATCGGGAGCTGGCAGAGCAATTAGCGACTCAATATGACCTGTCAGTGAGTGATCTCATCCGAGTGTTGTTGAAGCAGGCGGCTCAACGATCGCTTCTATTTCCTGATCAGTCGAGATCGCTCTCAAAGACGAAGCTTCTGCAACTGGCTGTCCTCTATCGACAACTCGGCGCGATTCATACGGTGCTTGATCAAGTTAGGAAATTAAGTAACGTGTCTCAGCCAGAAGCTTCGATAGCTGTGAGTGTAACCCTGCTTGATGAGTTGGATGAGATGATCAAGCAAATCCAAAATCTCATTGTCCAAATTAATGCTTGAAGGAGAACTATTGTGAATTTAGCAAGACCTCAAGACCATTTACGCATTGAGTTTCCGATTGACTCAGTCCGACAATTTGAATCAGAACAACGGGCAAGAAAATTGGGCATTAGTGCAGCTCAACTGATCAGCTATGAAATCTTGTCCAAATATGGTGCGGTTGCCAGTGCAATGTTGCACCGAGAACAAGTGGTTAAATTAGGGAGGCTCTGTCGAGAACTTGATCCTGCAAATCACTATGAAGGGGAGCAGGGTCCGGCTGATTTAGTCATTCTGACTGAGATTGAGAATACCTTGAACGAAATCTACACGGCCCTAGGTGAGCAGATTCGCACAGCGATTGAGGAACGGTAGGTGAGAACGACGCTCGAAGCGGTAGAGCCAAATTGCAGCCACCTCAGTAATTCTCTGACTCATTGAACGATCGCATAGCGACTCAATCTTAAAAGTACTGTTTTGATGATTGGTAAGCAGTTCAAAGGAAAAGCGTTTTATCCAGTGCTGGCATACGCGCTCGGAAAGCAAGGGGCGAAGTTGATTGGCAGCAACATGGCAAATTCACAACCTGCTGACTTAGCCCAAGAATTTGATTTTTTCAAACGGCTGAATCCGGCAGTCGATCGCTGTATGTATCATGCATCCCTCAGTCTGCCTCCACCAGAGCAGATAAAGGATGCGGTCTGGCATACCCTTGCACAAAAGTATTTGAAACAGATGGGTTTTGATGATAACCAGTATGTGGTTGTGCGGCATTGTGATCGTGCCCATGATCATGTTCACATTATTGCCAGTCGTATCAAGCTGAATGGCTTTTGTGTCTCAGATAGCTGGGATCACCTTCGTATTCAGACAGTGATGAGAAAATTAGAACAGGAGTTTAATTTGACTCCAGTTGAATCTACTTGGGAGAAGGAAAAGAGGCAATATCCAGAGATGGTACTGCCTAGCATTAATGAAGAAAATAACCATCAAAGACTTTCCATTCCATACGAACAAAGTCGTCAGTTAGAATTGTGATGCCTACCGCCGAGAGGTGGTGAAGCATTGTTATTTCGTCTATGGTTTTACCTAACTCGCAACCGATTGATGCACTTGATCCTCAATCTCGTAATCAATTAATTCAGTCCTACGCCAAAATGCTCTACTCCAAACTATGGCGATCGCCGATCGCAGCACAACGAATTCTGAAACAAGAATGGCAAGGTACATTCGCGGTGGTTCAAGCACGATTTCCCAATCTTGACCTGACCCAACCGGAAGTGCTAAAAAATCTGGAACAACGTGCCTACGGGTGGTGGACAGTTAAAGGGGTGAAGGGTAAAGATATCGATTGGTGAAACGACCTCGAATCTTCAGGAGCGATTGCCGTGAGTAGACAAAGCATCAAGCCAATCCCGTCTCGACGGCAACCTCCCACCTGTCCACACTGCGGGAGTGACAGAATCAAAAGTGCTGACAAGATTTATGAGGAAGGCACTTATCAAGTGACTCATAGTGGATATTCACTCGGTACCGGAAGGTATCGTGGCACTTCTACCGCCCAGAGCAAGTTGGCGCAGCGTGCAGCCCGACCGACAGCACCCACAATGTCAGCAATTCCGATCGCACTCTGGATTGTTTTTTGGTTTCCAGGAGTGCTGTGGGAATTGTTTTACTGCTTAACGGGTGGCATGAGTCAGCAAGCATTTGTGACATCATCAGTGCAGAAATTTTTGATCATGGCGATCGGGAGTGTGGGTATCTGGTGGCTGCAAAAAATTGCTTACGATCGTGCCTACAACCGTTACTGGAAACAACTTGGTGTCTGGTCAAGCACCTACTTTTGCTTAGACTGCGGTGAAAGCCATATCAGGGAATAATTTTTAGAAAAGCCGCTACCGCGACCCCGTGTCCTGACCTTCATGGGATGCGTTATGGACACCGCAACGACTCAAACTTCCATCCAACTTTCTGTTTCAGGGGATTTAATTGATGAGGCTGCCAGAAAGCTTCAGCAGTTCTTTGCACAGCAAGATGATACTGTCTACGACCTCATGTTTCTCCGACAAGCCATCATTATGTGGCTTGAACTCTCGGTTGGGCAACTGGCACAAGAAGCTGACTGGCATTGCCATACAGGAATTGCTCAATACGCCTTCAACCGCAATGGTTTTGAGATTGCACTTCAGAAATACCAAAAAGTAGCCATGCAGTAATGCAACTGACTCCAGCGACCACGACTACCGGGGGTGCTTTTTCAAAAGGTTATGACTGAGAATCTATCTTCACCTCAAACTATCCGTTTGGATCGTGCTGGACTTCGACAGACCACCGTTCGATTTTTGCGCCGCATTGGGTTTCGTCCTGGTAATCGAATCTGGCTGCGGATTTCGTGGGATTTGCTAACTCAGTTGATTCCTCCCAGGTGGGACTCCTACCAGAAAGGGGACAAGCAAATTTATCAGCACTATGTATTTTGCGGCAAGGTGACGAAACGGGGTTTCACTTTGTGCGCCTGCATGCATAGTGGACGAGATGCAGCAGGCAATACTCGCTGGAAAGTGAGCCGTCGCCGTTATCGAGATGGCTGGAAAGTTGCCTTTAAATTTTCGTGGCTGGGTGCAACGGTTTGCTTCTACCCCAACCAACCAGAGCAGGGCATCAGTAACGATCACGTCAACCATTGCAATTGCCTTTTTTACGAAATTGACGACCAACAGTTGACTGAGCAACAATTAGCTCTGGAGCGCTTGAAAGACCAGACAGGACTGCATCCCACTGCTATTGCCTATACGGGCGGTAAGTCCCTTCATGTTTATATTCGCTGTCAACAACCATTAGCTCCTGAACACTGGTTGAGGCTCAACCGCAAATTAGCCATTTTGCAGAATGCTGACCCTGCAATTTGTAACCCAGCGCGATCGATGCGGCTAGCAGGAATGGTACGTCGCAAAGTTGTTGATGGTCAGTTGGGTTTACCCATTCCAATCACGCTGGAAGAAGAGAGCGATCGTCAATATAGTCCAGAGGAATTGGAAACTGCACTCGATGCTACTGGTTTATTTCCCTATGACTTACCTGAGCAACGGTGGCGAAAGTGGGTGCGGCTCACGCGGTGATCGAAAGCCGATGAAACCGTTGACCCACTTTCTGCTTTGCTCGATCCACCCGTACTGCCCTCCCAACCGAATCGACTGCAACCTCTGAAACGGTCAGGGCAGGTGGGACGCAACCCACAACCGATCAAGCGCCCCCAGCGACGCGATAGCGGCGCAGCTATTCCGCTATTGATTTGCCTGACTCACGATGATCAACGTTTGTTGCAGTGGGGCGAAGGGGAAGGCAACCGCAACAATGCAGGGTACAAGCTGGCTCGTGATTTACTGGGCACAGCGAACCTGCTCGATGAGGAAGGGATTGCGTATTATTCTGATCCGCAGCGATTGTTTCAACGCTACTGCGATCGCTGCTCTCCACCACTTGACTCTGATGAAGCGGATACCATTTGGCAGAGTGCTGGTAAAACTCCTGCCTATGCCAGTCGATCGCTGGACTCGATCGTCCTTAGCATTCAGCGTTGGCAGGCAATAAATCAGCCTCGTAAGAAGCCATTGCGACCTCAAACGTAAATTTCTTGCATTGCTTCAAATTCTTGCCACTCATCTTCTCCAATAACACTCTTTGCTATTTCAATGGCTTCTTGCCCTCCAGCACCGTGTTTTATGAGCAAACCTGCATTCCAACGAATTCCAATAGACGGATGTTCAAGGGCTTGTACTAGAACGGTTGAAGGCAATTGAATTTGTGTAGCTCGTTCCCACTTAAAGTCAACAGGCACTTTGGGGCTTTGGCTAAAAATGGAACCAACTGCTCTTTCATCTTCATAGATTTTTTGCAATTGCTTCAGCGCCAGTAGATTTTCTGAAACTGTATTTGATTGCAGTAACGCCTTAATAGAAGCTAAATCGAAAGAAAAAAACCGATTTGTATTCTCTAGCATCCATACCGCTTCTGTTGCCAGTATTTGAGAGTCAATATTCAGGATGAAAATCATTCCCCTAAGCACGGTATCAATAGCTTCTAAATCATGACTATTGCCCAGAAGATCCCAATAAGTGGTTGGCATATTCCACCATCCCATCCCTTTGAGAAGGATTCCGAGAGTAACTGACTCTTGCGCTTGCTGTCTTGATTCCGATATTGCTGTAGGAATCCCAGTTAATCGAAGAACTGCTTTTAGAAATACCCGATCACCACATTTTGCACGTTCTTTCCTTTCTATCTCTAGTAAGGTATTGCGTGGACTGAACTCCGCAAAAAGCTTGTTAGGACGAGTAAGCTTTTGCCAAAAATCAACCCATTTCTTCTTATCTTCCTGTTTCACAGAAGATTTTAAATTTTCTGAAACATAATCGCGTAGTAGTTTCTCTACCAATATGTGAGTTCCAACATTGAGAGAGCCTTGAGAAGTTAACTGTAAAATCTCATTGGCAGTTTCAACGTTTGATTGTCTTTTGAGTAGAAGCTGACAACCTTTGACAATTACTTGATCTCTGATCTTCCATTCAGAAGTACTACATTTCCTTGCACTTCCACCTGAGAATGGGCTTCTCTTAGACACAACTGATTCTGTTATAATTTGTTTAATAACCTCTTTGAGGTCATTCGCATCGATGCTATCTTCGCAACAATCTAGTGCAAGGCTCATTGCTGATACTTGAGTCCAAGAATAAGTACTTGCGAGTAGTGACACTGCAATACTCGCAATGATCCTTGAACCCTTATTTGCTATTAACAAAAGTGCCTCGGTCGCTTTAAAAGCTATATCAGGCGAAGAGGATTTTAATCGTGGTTGAATTTGTTCGATTAATGCTTCTAAAAGTTCAGGCGATATTTCACTGGCTTCTGCTGCTACCTTTATCGCTAAAAGCGCTTCTGGTGAAGTTGTATCTTCTGAGTTATCTAGTTCAAGCAAATATGTGGCGATTCTCTCTCCTCGCCCCAAGCCAGCCGCAAAGCATATCGTTTCTCTCCAGCTAGAGTCTTTTCTAACTTGCTGAATCCACTCTTTCAAGCTAGTTTCATCTAAATGAGAAGCGTATTGACCTGCTGCATATTCACATAAAGAGAGATGGACAAAATTTATTACTTTCTGATACCCAAGCTTGAAGCAATCAAACATTCGTTGATTTCTCCAAAAGATAATTCCCTTCACAGCTTCTTTTTCAGCTTGTAGTGATGTAAAACCTCTCTTTTCAAGCTCTTGAGTCAAGCTTTCAATAAGCTCTCCTTCAGTCAGAAGAGGCTGATGCATTAATTTCCAACCTGCTACTTCAAGAACACGCTTTGCACTTCTTTTGCTAAGTTCAATAGATTCTCTATACTGTGGAAGATGCTCACAAGCTAAATCAATAACTGCCTTATAGATTTCCGTTCGATTCTTCTGCCTAAGATCTACATCTGATCTTATTAGTTGAACAATAAAACCAAGTAACAGTGGGCTTCTCGATACAAGGGAACGTAGCTTTTCATCTTGTAGAAGATTCTCGAATAAAGCTAATTTTTTCTCAAGTTCATCTTGCTCGATGGTAGAAGTTGTTAGAAGCTGTTTAAAATACTTCTGAAGGCTTTCTTTGTCTAGAGGTTGAATCTCTACCTGTTTCCATCCAGGAAGTAGTTCTGGCTCATAACTGATACGGTTAGTAGTAACAACTCTAGCTGCTGGATGCCCTGCCGTCCATGAGATGAGTTGCTCTGCAACATTTGCTCGATCAGTGTTGCACTCATCTAAACCATCTGCTAAAAGATAATCGGCATTGTTGAGAGCTTCCCGTATTTTGTTCTGATTTAGGTTTAAGCCATCTGTTGCATTTTCTAAAACTGCATCACTAAATTTTTTACCTTCTTTGGAACGCCACAGTCGTAAAACTTCTGGAAGACGAACTAATAGAACCTTCTTGCCCATGCAAGATAGCTCATAAGCTATTCGTCGAAGTAAGGTGCTTTTGCCGCTCCCTGGATGTCCGATTACAATACTTAAGGGGTAAAGCTTTTTAATCAATTCTGCTTTGAAAGATTCCCTATCCCCTTCGACACATTTTGCTTCTAGTGGAATCCAGTTGTTTCTAATGGAGAATTCCTCAGACAGTCCTGGAACAACGAATTGATCAGTTTTGCTCTCAATCCATGAGACATAATCGCGAACAAAGTCTATTTCTTCGGTTTTGTCGCCTAACCTTTCAGCCTGCTCCTGTCCGCAAAAAGCGCTTACCCATGCTCTGCTAAAAAAGTCATCTACTAGCTCTGGGCACCGTTTGAGCTTAATGGATAGCTCGCGACTATCCCAAGAAACCAATGTTATGCCTCTGCTCTGAAGAATGCTGCTTTGGGACTCCAGTTCATCAGTCCGCTGCTTTGCTCCCAAACTCTCCTTTGTACACAAAATGAAGGTCTCTGTCTTATCAACCCAGTCTCCTTCGAGAAACTTAGAGATTGCTTCACGTATTTTAGAGGGACCGAAGTCATTGACACGTTTACATTGATATACCGCGTAGCTTTGTAGGCGTGGTTTTCTGGCATAAATATCGATGCCTTCCTGTTTATCACCACGCTCACCATACAACTGACAGTATTCTACATCAGCTTCTAGTCTGGCTAAACGTAGACAAAGTTTCTCAAAGTTTTCCCAGGTTAGCTCTTCAAGTGGAAGAGTTTGAAGTCTTGTCTGAACAGGCAACGCATCCACCGGAGTTGGAGGCTCGTCTAACCAAGAAGGAACAGAACTGCTGGTTTTTTCTTCCATGAACTTGAATCTGATGACTGTATTTATGTATAGTAATAAGTTTCTCTGTTAATACAGCCTTTACAGGTAAAATATTTCCCCAATCGACTGCCTCATAACCGGGGAAATCAGTCACCTATCTCGTCAGCAGCTTCTCCTCAGTTCCCCAAAACATCAGTCCGCCTCGTATGATCTTGTACTCTCGACTGTCCCGCTTTGGTCTGGAACCGAATACAGCTCAAGTTTCAAGCGTGCCATTCAGAGTGTAGCGAAACGCGATCGCGCCGCTCTTAAAGCTTCACTAAAAACAACTGAATCTTTTTGTGTTCGATGCATGAATTTGAGCGTAGCGATCGCTCAGTTCCTCGATCGTCAACTTATCGCCGAAGTTGTCCTGCTCCTCCCAGGCTTTGATTGAGTCCTGAAGTTTCTGCCGCCCAGTGGGGGTGAGTACAACACCTCGTTTGCGTTTGGGCTGTCCTGAAGTCATAGCGATTTTCAGTAAGAGATCCGGGTTGCCGAAGTTAAAACCCGATCTTCGGGAAGATAAGTGGGTTTTCCCGATTTTAAGCGGATTCAATCGGTCTTGGGTCTAAATTCTCTAAACGCTGAAAAGCGGGCAGGTGAAGGGACAGGATTGTTTGCCTGAAAAAGGCTTAATTTCGGATCTAACCACTGGATTTTCCCTGGTTCAGAAAGGTTTGGAATCGCACACTAAGAGCATCAAACCTAAGAGATACAGGAGTGCCAGCGATGAGTCTCACATTTGCACCAGAAATCATTGAATTGTTTCCTCAAGCTGCGATCGGTGAAGTTGAGCAAACCATTACCCGGCATCAACGAGGGCGAGTTGAATTCATGGCGACCACTTGGTTTGCCCGGTTTTACCATCCCAACTGTGCAGAGACATTGCCGGGTATGCCCGTGAGGGTGATTGGCAGAGAAGGTCTGACGCTGCTGGTAGTTCCAATGGACGGTTGGATTCATCCGCCAATCCCCATCGCTGATCAACCTGAAGCCAACCAGTCAGGTCTGCCGGGATGGATGCAGCAGATCGGTTCCTGGTTTGCTACCTGCTTAAGTTAACGGAGGCAAGATCATGATGCATCATCCTCGTCAGCATGGCTGGCTGTTTAGATTTGCCAGTAAGGTACTCAAATATCTTCTGCTGAGCCTGTTTGGGTTAGGAATTACCTGTTTGCTGTCGGTCGTTTTGGCAGCATTTCCACTGGTTGAAGTTCTGATCAACCTTTTTGGGTGGTGGTTGGTTCGGATAACCATTATCGTCGTTTGTTTGATGGCAATGGCTGTGGTGATTGAATCTGTCCGGTAAGGCTTGTCGCCATCCACGGCGATTTACTCGAATCAGCATCCCATTTAAGGATTCACTCATGGTTCTACTTCCCCGTTCAACGGCAATTCCCAATCTTCTACCGTTAATCCTTCAACACAATTGAATTCTTGGGTATTGTGTGTCACTAGAGTTAGGGAATTGGCGAGTGCGATCGCAGCAATCAAAACATTATGAGATCCGATGGGTGTACCTGATGCAGCCAGTTGAAATCGAATTTGTCCGGCAATCAGCGCCGCCTGATCATCAAGCGAAAGACTGAAGAACTGATTGAAAAACCTTCCCAGAGTCGCTAGATTTTGCTCCCGCCTTGAGCTTCGGTAGGCTCCGTAGGACAATTCTGCTTTGACAATGCTACAAAGACGAATATCTCCTGGCTGAAGCATCGCAAGTTTACGAGGTACAGGAGCACTTCTACTATCATTCAGTAAATGAATACAGGTGTTGGTGTCCAAAAGATAGGTCACTTTAATTCTTCCCGTACTTCATACTCTCCCTGTTCAGAGCGAACGAGCGGTTCACCGTCCCAACTGCCGATCACTTCTTCAAAAAAACCAGGTATCCAACCTGTAGATTCTGATGCTTTTGATTCGGGTTGAATTAAGGGTTGAATAATAACCATTACCTCCAGCTCGGTGTTGGTAATTCCTATAGGCACTTGCAAATTAAGAATTCCATCTGCGCCAACATGAGAACGTAATGTAACACTTTTCATCTCTAAATCTCCATTTTTGGTTTTTCATCTTGAATCTTTAATTGATTCTCTAATTTGCTGTTGATAGTCCAGAGGATCGACGGTGAGCTGAATAACGCCTGCGTATTCAGACAGTGTTGATGTTGTATCTTGTGCTTGATAGGCTTCTAGAATTTTTTCAATGGCTTGCCAATCTTGATAGTCAATTAGAACTGCAACAGGTCGCATCGATTCGTCAGTGACAATTTGCTTTTTAATCGGTTTCATCATTCACTCCTAAATTAGGTTTTACTGACCCATTTGAAATTTAGTTTTCATCGATCGCCTCACTCTCTCCATCAGCTTCAGCATTTTGCTTTCAACTCACCAAATGAACCCAGGGTAGGCGCGATCGCACGGTATTGAACAGTCGGCGATCGCCTGTCCAAAACTCAGTCTCTAACCGCTCAGCCAGAGCAAGATAGTGAGCATCATAAGCCGCAGGTAAATTCTCGCGCTGGGCAATCTTAAGGGCTTGCCGATGCAGTTCAGAATCACCATAGCTGCTCAGATCAAACCCTAAAACCCGATCCAACAATTCTTGTACTTCTTGCTGCGTAAGCTGTCCTGAAACGGCATACCGATGTAGAGCATTACTAACCTCGTAGAAAAAGAGCGTAGGAACCACAATAGTAGCCTGGGACTGTTGCCACCGTTTCCATAGCTGATCAGCAGAGGAATCTGGATTCTTGCCAGTTATAAAACGAACAACAAAACTAGCATCAACACAAATCATTTGAGGCACCGTAGAGCTAGATTGAGCCATTGAATCAAGAATCTTGTAAAGATTGCATTATTTCTGCTGTTCGCTCCTCACGCATTTGCCAGATGATTTCATCTGGCTCTGGCGAAAGCGGTTGACCATCCCGACGAGCAAAGATTCTTTTCCTCAGCTCATTGAGTTCCTGATATGACTGTCTCCAATCCTTCTTTGGTGTCGCCTTTAATCTCTCTTCCAGAAGTGTTTGCTCCTCTGGAGCCAGGGACTGAATAATTTGAGCTAAAGATTCGACCAGTTTAGTATTCATTTCTTGCCTCCATTTGACTTTTTATTTTGTAGACACCTTAGAGTTTTCCTAAAGGGAATTTTGCATTGACTGCCTCACTCTCTCTATCTGTTTCGGTGCTTCCATTTCACTAAAAAGATGCATTGCCTTACGAAAGTTTTCGTAGCTCCTTTCAACTTCGTTCATGCTTTGATAGGTTATACTAAGCTGATAATATGCCTCGGCAAGATCACATTTGGCACCTATCTTTTCTAGAAGTTGAATTGCCTTTAAGTGGTTTGGAATTCCTATATCAAACTCTTTTCGACTACGATAAAGTTCTGCCATACTATTTAAAGCTGAAGCCTCAACTTGAGTAAAGTGATTTTTTCTAGCGTGTAAGAGGGTTCTTTGATAGACTTCAAACGACTTTTCATACTCCTCTAAATTTTTGTGTGCAGTAGCTATGTTTAGCAATGTGTATCCTAAACCTCTAATACTTAAGCTGATTCCTGGTAAATCACTGTATATCTTCTTTATAAAGTGCTCTGTTTCTAAATTATTTCCTAAGCATGAATGTAAGAAGGCTAATCTTGACCAAGCAACTACTGCACGTCTATGAAATTCGGTATCCTCAGAAAGTGAACTGACTATCTCAAAAATCGGTATTGCTTCTTTAAGTTCTAGAAGCTCTATTTTACAAAGCCCAACATGATGCCAAGATTCTGCCTCAAGATCTCTACTGTTGAACTCAACTGCTACTTTTCGTGCCTCTTCGTAACACTCATGAGCTTTTTTTATGCTGCCTGTTAGTAAATACAAATTGCCCAGCTTGTGATAAAGATAACCAAAATCCAACTTATTATTAACGTTTTCAATTATCCCAATGATTGCAGATGTCATTGGTTCAAACACCCCAAGTATACAAAATGAAGAGGCAAGGCTGTTCTGTGGTAAACCCCCAGGAGAAAGGTTTTCTGAAAAAGAATTATCTCTTTTCTTGAGAAGTATGTTTGCGGCTTGCTCGAAGTCACGATTTTCTAGATAATGATGGTAAGCTTCTAATGCCTTCAAAGCGTCCCCTATACTCGTAACTGCCTTCACGCTATTTGTCCAAAACTCTGCTGCTTTACGATTGGCTGTCTCCCAATCTCTAGTTCCTCTAAGTCTTACGATTGCCTCCCCTCGAAGGACAGAATGGAGCCAGTATTCTCCATTCTCAAACTCAACTAACGAACGATCTTGCAATGACTTAACAACTCTCCGATGCTTCTTTTCTGGAACATCCCAAAGAAGGCAAAACAATCCTCGACTAGGTACGGTTGGTATATCCTGAAAACGATAACATCCCATCCGACAGAGTAGCTTATAGGCATCAGGAGCGAGTCGCTTTAAGCGGTTAAACTGGTTGGCTACCAAATCCTCCAAATCTTGCTCAATAAATAATTCATCTTGATTGGTTTTCCAATATTCCCCCATGTCACCTGAAAAATCTTCTAAGATAGTACTACTAACTATGTTCATTGCTTTAGCATTTCCACCATGGGCATTATGCAAAGCTACTAAAGCAGGCTTGTCAATAGGAATTCGTCTAGTATGAAAGAACGTCTCCCAAGCTGAAATATCTAGATTCCTTAAAAGATAATGATGTACTGTAACATCAACTTCTCGCAAACGTTCACGACTAGTAATCAGAGTAGTTGATCGTACCGAAGAATCAGTTAAAACTCCTAGTAATTCGACATATCGACGATGTGCTGTAATAAATCTTCCTGATGAATCTAGGGCTGACTCTAGATGATCAATTAAGATACCAATGTACTCATCTTGAAGTTTGCGTTTGAGTCGATCGAGGGATACAAAGAATTCTCGTCCTGGTTCCTCTCCCAATTGCCGCAGTTTTTCCTCAATTAGGCTTTCGATCGAGGCAATGTCCTTCGTCTCTTTGGCAATGGGAAACTCTAGGAAGGAGCCAAACTCCTGCTGGAGATATTTGCGCGCTAAGGTAGTTTTGCCCACACCGCCCCTTGCTTGAATCACAATGAGCCTGGCATTGCGGCTGATCAATGCGTTGAGATCGGCGATCGCCTCATCCCGTCCCACAAAATTGGGATCAGTGGTTAGGGTTGCCTGAGTTGCTGGAATGTGGTCGCTATCTGTCAGCGTCAAGCCAAAGGATTCAAAGCAGCGGGCGATCGTGCGTTTATCGGAGCCTTTGCAATCCAGAACATTCTTCACTGTCTCAGGGTCGAGTCCAGTCAACTCTCCCAATCGTTCCAGCGTATATTTGTAGCCAGAATTCTCCTCCATCTCATGCGATCGCAGTCGTTCCCGGAGCTTCTTCAGCCCATCCGGTGTCAGCACACGGGCACGGTTTCGTTTGGGAGCGTTCATACGTCCTGATCAATTTACTCTGGCATTACTGCTATTTTGGCGGACTTTGGGGAAGATAAGCATCCGCAAGGCGTTCACTTAGATCAAGGGAACCCAGCTATATGCCCTCAAACCATTACAGGCAAAGGAGTTGAGGATTTTAGCCTGCCTCCACTAAATTCGGGGTTAACCACTGGATTTTCCCTGGTTGAAAACCAGCCCAACCTGGAGACTATTAGTACAAACGTTTAATTGGAGGTTGGCTATGGTTTTCAATTGCCAGTTCACTCTATCATCGCCCGCATCATCCTCAACCGCCAGTCAAACCATAAGCCAGACCAGTCCCAGTGCGGCGATCGCACCTCCAACCCCGCCAGTGTTTTCTGGCAACGATATGTTTTACATCATTATTGCCCTCTCTGTCCTGATCCGGGTCATTGTTAATCCGCCTGATCAGCGTCAAAAGTAGATCTACCAGTAGCGTAGCCTTCTGAAAAACCCATCGGGAGGCTTTTCTCTGCTTACTGCGAAAAGGTAGCGATTTTTGCACAACAACCTTAACAAAGAGGCTACCGCTTCGCTGAGGGGATGATCGGTAAAAGGCTAACCTCATGAACCATTACCTCAATTTCACATTGATTGGCGAAGACGGCCGCTTTCATATCCTCTTGCCTTGGCAAAGTGCCCATGCCGTTGGGTTTAATGCGATTGATACTCACCTGCAAAGTGTAGTGCCAGAGGCGGTGTTCGATCGCACTCGTCAATTGAAACTCTCTGAACACCAGCCCGAAGCGAACAGCGTCGATTTTCATGTTTGGCAGCGGCAGCAGAAATTGCAAGATTTTCACGCATACCAACAACGTCTCTCATCACTCATCGGCGGTGTCGTTCAAAAAGTTGGAATCAGCGCGGAAGGGAGCACCTACCTCATCATCGCGGATGCGGAAACTCAACAGGTCTTTCGCGTTGCCGTAGAAAAGTTCATAGAAGCCAGTCGAGCAGGATACTTGTCCATTACCGAACAGCCGCCGAATCCAGAAGCAACAAATGACTTGTTCAACGCTTCGTAATGTGATCGCCACCGCTACCGCGCTTTTGAGCATGACGATTGATTGCTCAAACCTATGGCGTATTTGAATTCTCAAAGATTGCAAAATCCTTTGGAACTAGGCTGGCTGTGGATGCTCGATTTCAACGCTCCAATGCCAAAGCGCAAGTCGAAGCAAGACCAACAAGAAACAGAAGCTCTTGCTCAGTTTGAAGCTGAGGTTGAAACCCGTCGCGACTATTATCAAGTGTGTGGGAGGTGGTAACGATGCCTAAAACAATTCCACCCTCTATTGCTCTGAGATCGCTCAAAGGCATCAGCATTCTCGCTGCCCAAACTTGGCGACACTTGACTGGGGCTGAAACACCAGAGCAAGAAACTGAAGTACTGGAACAACTTTGGCTTTTGCAAGACAGTCAGGAAGCCGCGATCGATGCTCATGCAGAACTCGCGGATCAGATCGATGCAGAACTGGCTGCTATTAAAGCTAGGATGGAGCATCTGATCAGAATTCATGTGGCTGAGATTGATCGCTTGACTCGCTGGCGGGAGGGTCTCGACCGTACCATTCTGCAACTTAATGAGTCTGGATTGATTGCCTCCGAAGCTGTCGGACAGCAGCGCCGCATTCGCATCAAACTCAATCCTCCTTCCTGTGAAGTAGTGGACATGAGCCAGGTGCCGACTGAGTACATCACGGTCAAAGTAGTTGAGGAACGTCGCGTGAATAAAACCGCTGTGAAGGATGCCTGGAAACGCGGGATTCCAGTTACAGGCACTCAGGTAGAACGGAGGCGCAAAGTGGTTTACGAACTTGCTCCAACCAGTCTAGAGCGAATGAAAGTAGCTCAAAACTCCTGACCTGCAAATTGTGTTGAAATAAGGCACCGATCGCTCAGTGCCCTTTTTGATTGGAGGATGCTGATGTCTGACAAGACTGAACAATGGCTCAGTTTCGAGAGTGTCGCCAAAATACGTCACGATACCGCTGAGAACCTGGAAGCACTGGTTCATGAATCCAGTCCTGAAAAAGCTTTTCGAGAGCGTAGCTTGCTCTTTAACAGAGAACGATACGAAGCAGATCAGCCCTGCTTGCAGTGGTTAAAATCTGAAAGTGAAAATAAAACAGAGTCGCGATCGTCAACTGTTCAACAATCAACAGAACAAAGCGATCGTACCTATCAATTGGATTCATTACCAATCACAGTGCAACTACGCTGGCAGCCGGGTCAACCCCGCAAAGTGTTGATTACAGCAACTAGCTACGACGATTTTCCCATTGCCACATTGATTGATGAATCAGATTTGGGCGAGCTACCGCCTGTCCTGAACAATCTGCTGGAATCATTGCATCAGGATTTGCCTGTACGAAAGCTGCGTTATCAGCAGAAGCAACCGAAGACTCAAGCCAAAGAAACTCCGAAGCAAACTTCACTGCCTGCTAAAGTCCCATCGAATGATTCAGCAGTCAAGCCTGTCCAATCGACTCAAATTTCGTTGTTTTAAGGATAGAAGATGGAATCAAAAATACTGGTTGTTTTAGAAGGTCAGCAGCACTGGATCGATGCTGAAATTGCTCAAAGCGATGAGCTACTACGACAACTGTTCAGTACCCTCAGTCCAGAGCTGGCGGGAGCCGAAATTAAACGGAGAGATAGTCGGATTGATCTGATTCCTCGTAAGGGGACGAAAGGTAGCAACCTATTGGAAGTCTTCAATGCTGCTGCAATTGAAATTAATCCGGGTGTGGAGTGTTGTTTGGCACTACAACAACTGGAACTACGAGTTGGGATCGATACTGCTAATGCAGGTACGATCGCCCAGCAAATTGAATCTGCACTCGAACAAAGCAAGAAGTGGGAACAAGCACTTAAAACGACTTTGCATCGATTGGATCAAGCCTCCTCCCACAGTATTGTTCCGCTTGGATTTTAGCTATGCGAATCCCAACAACTCACGCTGAAATCAGCCACCGACTACATCAATACCATCCCTGGGAAACGGTTAGTCTAATGAGTGCTGCCTCGTACCTCGAAGAACGGTTAACGAGCTATCAATTATTAGCGTTGTACCAAACCTTCTTCCCCGATCCGTTTGCCAGCAGCACGGCATCTCTGTATGAATGTCATAGTCTAGAGGGGCATACGCATCGGGAGCTTGAATTTCTAGAGGAACTTGACCGACACATTCCAGTTGGCATGTGGACAATTGAACGAGCGGGTGAAGCTCAACTAGATGGGCTTCCTGTTTTGGATATGGGCATTGATGTTTACGAAGAGGATGCGATCGAGCGGTCACGTCCAGCCGTTCAAATCCTGTTACCGTTGAGCCGGGAAGGACGGCACTGGTTAGAAACCCTTGACGGCAACGAGTGGTACGAAGGTCAGTTCAACCTTGGCTTGAGCCAAATTCAACATCCCGATCGCGTGTCTTCCAAACATCTGCGTCAACGGTTTAACCAGCAACGCCCCCCACTCCGATTTGTGCCTTTGCTGCTAAGCCTGCTGGACAAAACCACAGGTAATGTTTGGCTCGATTGCACCAATAATGAGGCATGGTTCGGTTACGGCGGCGATACCGTCCTGCGCTGGACAGAAGCTAATCTCCGTTTGTTGATAGTGCAGTGGAGACAAGCAAAAATTATTCTCAGTCGATGTGAGGCATTGCTGGACTGGTTGGAAGGGGATTTAACGCCCCGCTTTAACAAGGTACTGGAGCTATGGAACCCACTTTACAACTGAATCTTGAGGATCGCGCCGCTCTCCAAGAAGCAGTGTTGCAAACCCTGAAAAGCGAAGATTGGCGACAGCTTGAAGCCGCTATTTTCGTAGCGAACGGCATGTATGTTTATAAGCGTAAGGTGAGTGACCATCCCCTTGCCTTTGAGTACAAGTGCCTCTCACCGGAAACCCTTCAGAGAGCCTTTCACATTGAACGGATTGATACGGGCTGGCTGCCGAACGGTGTTGTGCGTTGCGGTTCCAATACCGCTGGTGAGTGGGCAGTTTTGTTTATGCCACCGGCTCAACAGACGATCGAATTGCAGGAAACAGGAAAAATGCAGGTTCCACTGCCAGGAATGGTAATGGTTGGAGTTGGCAGGGATTACCGCATTTGGGCAGTATCAAACAAGCAGTTTGAGCTAGATGCAGCAGGCTACCATGCTCCATTACCTAACGTGCATGAGAACGGCAAGATTTGCTGGGGCACTAATTGCCCACCGATCGCTTCTCCCCAAAACATCATTAAAGCCTGGGAGTTGTTCATCTCCAGTCCTTTTAACGGAGATCTGGTTTATGGCAAATCGCGCAGTCATCACTTAGATGTCAGGCAACAATTCACTGCCTTGAGTAGGCGGCGGCGCAAGACCTATCCAACTAATGACTTAATGCCAGCCTGCAAGGGCTATCGATATCTAGCGATCGCAGATTTAGTCGAGGAATTTATTACATGATGAATCAGTCACCTATTACTCCTCATTTGATTGAGTACTATATTGTTACAAAATTGCCTTTGCCGATGCAACACGCCAGTAGCATTGAATATTGGATTGCTAATAATGGTGTGTTTGTTCGTGCTCAGCGTCCAGGTCTAACTGTGCTGATGCCGATTTCTATGCATGAGCAACCGATGAAAGGCTTGGTTGAACTCCAACCATTTATGCAACTGAACCCGCTGGTTCCTGAAGAGTTGTTGTGGCGACTATGGGCGAACGCCTATCACGACTGTCCAAAGGAGGTCTTGTTTCATCTGATTCTAGAAGATGGGCGATGGCAACTGATCACCCCCGACCAACTGCAAAGCCAAACCAGTTGCCAACCGTTTGATACCAGCATAGACTCTTCTACTCACCAGGCGTTGATCGAAATTCACAGTCATGGCAATTTACCTGCCTATTTCTCACCGGCTGACGATACGGATGAGTGCAGCGGCTTTCGTATCTATGGGGTGTTGGGCAATGTTACAGAAGTTCGATCTGAAATCTTGCTACGGGTTGGCTTATTTGGACATGGCTGGACAATTCCTGTGCAGCAGGTGTTTGACGTAGATGCCAACCACGGACTGAACGACCTGTGCCAAACCAATGGGAGTGTGTACTATGCTATCAACCGATCGCATCTTGAACTATGAAATAATCGATGCTCGCCCGGTGGTTGTGCCACTGACAGAAACGACCGAGTTTTGGGTTGTTGGTTGTGGAGGAACTGGATCGTTTCTGGTGCAGTTGCTATGTCGGGTGTTACAACATCTCAGCCAACAGGGGAAGCGTGCAAGTCTCGTACTGGTTGACCCAGATCGGGTTGAGGCGAAAAACCTGACGCGGCAATGTTTTTGTCAAGCGGAAGTAGGATTAAACAAAGCGGAGGCATTGGCGGCTCGGTATGGGATAGCGTTTGGGCTGCCAGTGTGGGCGATCGCTCAACCCTTCAAACCAGATATGATTGCTCGAAACTACAACACGTTGACGGTTCTGATGGGCTGTGTGGATAATGCCAAAGCCAGAGCTAGTCTCGCAAAAGCGTTGGAATTCAATGATGACCGCAGCCCCAAGGTGTGGTGGATTGATGGCGGGAATGGCGATCGCTTTGGGCAAGTGTTGATTGGCTCCAGTCTCTCAAAGATTCAAAAGGATTACGAGTTTAGTGAATTGGGCTGCATCTGGCTACCTGCGCCCAGTATGCAAGCGCCAGAACTGTTGATCAGTAGACCGGAAGAGCACTTGGACAATCGACTATCCTGTGCGGAATTGCTGTTGCTGAATGCTCAAGGTTTAATGGTGAATCCGCAAACAGCGGTGCTGATGGCGGAGGTAGCGTTGGAGTTGGTGAGCGGATGCCTGAAGCGGTTTGCGGTGTACTTTGACCAGACGAGCGGAGTCATGACCTCGAAGTACACGACCCCAGCGGCTATAATGCGAGTAATTCGAGCGAATGGATAGGCAACTTTCACCAGAGAACTAACCCATGACGACCGTGATTTCGGCACCAATTAGTCAAATTAAGCTGGCTCCTGGCAGTGCGATGGCGATCGCGGGGCTGACCTGGAAAACCTATGAAGCCCTGCTGCAAGAGATGGGAGAAAATCGCTCGACTCGAATTGCCTATGACCGGGGAGTGTTGGAAATCAGGATGCCGGGAGAACCTCACGAAATTATCAATCGGCTGCTGGCAAAAATCATTACGATGCTGGCGATGGAGTTCGGGATGGAAGCGAATGATTTTGGGTCGGTGACGCTGAATCGAGAGGAACTCGATCGCGGGATTGAGCCAGACACCTGTTTCTACATCCAGAATGCGGCGAAGGGACAGGGGATGGAGGGGAATGTTTCGGAAAGCCTGCTGCCTAACTTGGCGCTGGAGGTGAACATTGCGAGTTCTTCAGCCAGTAAGATGGCGATTTATCAGGCGATGGGAGTACCGGAAGTCTGGTTGTACAGGTGAAGTATGCTGAAGATTCAGTTGCTTCAGGATGGGCAGTATGGCGATGTTGTCAGCAGTCGCGCTTTCCCGATGGTCAGTGTTGAGCAGTTGAATCAGTGGGTTGAGATGCGGAAAACTGAGACTGATTTGACTGTTTTGCGGGAGATGCAACGTTTTTGTCGGGAATCTAACCAAGTAGGCGACTTGTGATTGTCCCGTTTCCTTGACCACAACCAAGGGTTGTAGCGTAATCTACGTGCAGCAGGTGTCACACAATTGAGGTCAGCGGTTAACAGAATAGCAAGCTGCGAGGAGCGATCGCACTGTTGAGTTGCAGTTTGTGAAACCGCGTCTATCTAAGAGGCGATCAATTCTACAATAGGCGATCAGAAGAGAAAATAAGCCTAACGGTTTGCTGGGGAAAAAGGATGGATAATCGCACTAATCATCGGAAAGGGCTGTGGAAACCAGCCTTGAAATGGACATATTCTAGCTTGGTTTTATTTGTCAGCTTTCTCCTCTACCCTAAACCGGGATGGTGCTTAACTGAGAATCATATCAGTTCGCCTGACTCATCTACTGCAATCGTTGCCCAGAGTAGCTTGAGTCAAGAAGCTGATCGCCTTTTTCAAAAAGCATCTCAGCTTTATGAGAAGGGAACAGAGGAATCTCTCCGTCAAGCGATTGAGCTTTGGAAACAGGCACTACCACTTTACCAAGGCAATCAAAATGAAGTAGCTGTTACACTCAACCAAATCGGTTGGTCTTATTATCGAATACGTGATCTAAAAGCTGCTCAAACCTATCTTGAGCAAGCTTTGCCTCTATACGAAGGAAAAGAAGCAAGAGAAAATAAAGCTAGGACTCTCGGTAATCTAGGAATAGTTTGTGGAGAACTAGGGAAAGGCGATCAAGCTATAGAACATTACCGTCAGGCAGCGTTCTTATGGAAAGAAGTTAGGAATCAAGGTGATTTAGCCAGAGTTCTTATTTACATTTCAAGAATCTATTATGGTCTGGGCGATTCCAAATTAGGCTCATATTATCTTGCTCAGGGAGAGGATTTATTACCACAAGTTGAGAGCCTCGATAGCAAAGCCAATGTTCTGCTCAATCTTGGCTATGTTCTTGCTGATAACAATAGATTAGAAGAGGCTTTGCCCTACCTTAGGGAAGCATATTCCCTCTTCTTGCATCAGAAGGAATGGTTACAGGCAAATGCAACTTTAACCATAATTGCTGAAGCTAATCAGAAGTTAGGAAGATGGGATACTAAGAGAGTAATCGACTACTACTTAAACGAAGTTTTACCTCTAGCAGAAAGAGGGAATGATCAGGCTGGAATTGCAACTGTTTATCAAAATGTAGGTGTATATTATTCAAAATCAGGTAATTTAGATCAAGGAATTAGTTTCCTGAGCAAAGCTAAAACCATTTGGAAAAACTTAGGAGGATATTTAGACAAGGTAGCTCAAATATACAACAGCATTGCACTAATTTATGGAAGGCAGAAGAAGCTAGTGGAGTCGCTAGAAGCGATTAACCAGGCTATAACTCTTACTGAAGGTTTACGAAATGAAATTGATAGCCGTGACTTGCGGATAGCCTATTTCTCAACAGTACAGGACTACTATGAGACTAAGATCCATATTCTTATGGAGATGAGTCAGAAATCTTCAGA
The DNA here is from genome assembly GCF_052939495.1 of Phormidesmis sp. 146-12. Lineage (NCBI taxonomy): Bacteria > Bacillati > Cyanobacteriota > Cyanophyceae > Leptolyngbyales > Leptolyngbyaceae > Phormidesmis > Phormidesmis sp. 146-12. The sequence continues at coordinate 74,024 of NZ_JBJPHS010000016.1, forward strand.
TGTTTTTCAAAAGCTCTCATGCCGAATGTTAGCATTTGATGTTACTGAACAAAGCCGCTCTCGAACTTTATTGGAGCTGTTAACACGCTCAAGAGGTGAACTTAACTTAGAAAAAATTGAACCAGCTTTACGTAATGAAACGAGTCGATTGCAGCTAGAGTTAAAGGATATTGAGAAAAAACTCAATGCTGCTACTTCGTCAGAAGAAATTGCTAAATTTGAACGGCAATATATTGATCTATCAAGACGATTAGATTCATTAATGAATGGAAGTCGGTATAGAGCGTCTGAAAAAAGCATTATGATCAATGATATTGCTCCAGCAGGCTTGACAGACGCTGAATGTAATTTAAGTAAAGGAAGTAACAGCAATAGCAAAATTAATAATATATATTTAGGTGCCTTACCTGACAACGCTACTCTCTTGCAGTACTACCTTGGAGAATCAGTAAGTTATCTCTTTGTTGCGGGTAAATCTGTATCTGAGGAGTCTTCAGCTTTTGGATTCCAGGTATATACCTTGCCCGGACGCAAAGAAATCGAGGCTGCTGCCGAAAAATTTTATAAACGACTCAAAAACAATGACCCTCCTAAAGCTATTGCTCAGACGGGAGAGTGTCTACGTCAGAAGATCCTTCCCAGAGATTTTCTTGATACTTACAAGAAAGAGCGCTTAGTCATTTCAGCAGATGGTGTTTTGCACAATATTCCATTTGCAGCTTTGCCCCTACCAAGTGCTCAAGAAAAAAGTTCACCTAATGCAGCAGATCTGGATGCCTGTAAGGAGCCTTCATCATCCAAAAGGTTTCAAAACTACGTTCCTCTAGTGACGCGGCATGAAATCATTAATGTTCCCTCCGTATCGTCTATCTATGCAATCCGTCAGCGCTCTTCTAAGCCTGCACCCAAAGCCTTGGCAATTCTTGCTGACCCTAGATTTGATATTACACAGCGAAGTAATCGATCCGCATGCCCATCTTTGCGAAATGGAAGTAAAGAAGGTACAAATCGTTCTAATTCAAATAGGGATTTAGCTTCTGACGTTGAGACGGCACTGCGGTCTGTTGGAGGTGTACGGAAGCAACTGCCCTGTACACGCATTGAAGCCGAGGCAATTTTGTCAGCGGTGAGTGAACCAAGTCAGACGTTATCTGCATTTGACACCAATGCCACTCAGCAGTGGGTAATGGAGTCTTCGCTTTCACAGTACCGTATTCTGCACTTCGCAACGCATGGTTTCGCTAGCGATAGCCAACCTGAACTCTCTGGATTGGTCTTGTCGCGGTTCAATCGTCAAGGTCAGTCGATCGAAGATTATTTTCTGCGCCTAAATGAGATTTTTAATCTAAGATTATCTGCCGAGTTAGTTGTGCTGAGTGCTTGCGAAACTGGATTAGGGAAGAATTTACGGGGAGAAGGCATTATCGGACTGACGCGAGGCTTTATGTCTGCTGGCGCAAAGCGTGTCATAGCGTCTCTGTGGAATGTAGGCGATAGATCTACAGCAGGACTAATGGCAAAGTTTTATCACAGGATGTTGAAAGAGGGATTAAGTCCGTCGGCTGCTTTACAACAAACTCAAATCGAAATGTGGCGAGCCAAAAGGAATCCCAACAAATGGGCAGCTTTCGCATTTTATGGTGAGTGGGAGAAGTAATCGTTGTATCCAGAAACGTAACCGTGTAAGTCCACCTGTAGAGTTTATGGTAAAATCCTTGCAAATCCGCTGTTTATTATAGTCAAAAGTTTTGTGTGAAGGAGTTCTATGTCTAAAAGGTTTCTCAGTTTATTTGTTTGTGGTGTCTTATGTGTCCTGCTTTCAGGAAGTTGGATAACTGTTAGCGCACAATCCTCTCAAGCATTGATTCCAGTTTCCATTGCGTTTAACCCTAAAACGGATGGTCGAACTTATCGTCCTGCTGATTTAGAACAGTCCGATGAGCCTCGCGCTATTCTTGGTGAAGATAACCGTATTCCTGTAACGAAGCGAGAGTTTCCCTGGACAGCGATCGGTCGCATTGATTGGGTGATCAAGGATAAAGAAATTAGTCAATGTACAGGAACCTTAATTGGCAAGAACTTAATTCTTACAAACTCCCATTGTCTGGTTGAACTGCAAGAAGATAAACCTCGACCAATTATTTCTCGAAGTACTGAACAAAAGGGAAATGTTCGTATTGTTTTCAAGCCAAATCTTCGCGAGGGCGATTTTGCTCAAGGAGATAGTGCAACCGTAATCGACTATATCTATGGTTGGGAAGCGGGTGTGAAGTGGTCAGAGGATTGGGCTATTCTCAAATTAGACCGAAATCTAGGAGACAAATATGGCTACTTAGGTTGGAGAACGCTGGATTTCTCGAATTCAAAAGTTCTCAAAGCACTGAAAAATCAGGTGAGATTGGCTGGCTACTCTGGTGATTATCCTACTCGAAAACAGAGAGCAGAAGAAAAGCTTGAAGGCAAAGAAATGGATACGGCTGCTATTCATGTCGGATGCTCGATTGAAGGCTCTTCCGAAAACTTAAAGGTAGCATTTCTGCCGGATGGAACAGCAAAATATGGCGCAACAGGTGAACAGATTTCAAAAGGTTTGATTATTCACAATTGTGATTCTACCGGGGGATCTTCAGGTAGTGCGATCTTGGCAAAGTTCGCTGATGAGCAATACTATATCATTGGACTTCATGCAGGTTGGAATGCATTTAATGCATCAACAATACCAAAAGGTGGTAGTCGAGAAGTTTGTAGGATTACAAAACGCGATAATGAAGGCAATGTAATTTATGATACCAGTAATGATCTAGAGTACGATTCTACTGGTATTTGTCGTAATCGCGCTGTTCGGGCTTCTCAATGGTTCGCTCAAGCTGCAAAAATGCGCTCGGGAAAATAAACTTAAGTACAGTCAAAATCACCTGTATTTGGGGTTACGATAACGAGACATAATGGCTATTTCTGTAACTCTCCTTTGGGAACCGATTGCGTTTCTGAGATGCCGTAGGCTTTATGTTTCTGCACCATTCCCTGAAACTTCTCTGCCCTGACAGTATTCATTGCTTCACCCACTTCCCCCGTCTCAAAATTGCCGTGACAAACCAACCCACCCTGCTCATCGCGCACCGCATAGTCGCCACCCGCCATCACCGTCGCTTGCCAGCGTGCGCCAATCGGTAACTGAACCGCCTCCGCAGGTGAAGGCAACCGATGATAGGTTTGAGCAATAGCTTGTGCCAACAATGCTTGCGTCGATCGCTCTCCATTCAACTCCCTCGGTTCTGCTGATCCAACCACTTGCAAAGACTGCCGCCCGGATGATGGCGACAAACTTTGATGTGCTTCCTCCGACTGCCGATCCACCTGTACCGATCGTGGATCGACCTGCAACTGCACCATCGAGCGGGTAAAGTCCGCGATCGCAGCTTCAAAGGTTGCTCCAATCGGTAACTTGGGAGTCTCCGGAGCAAAGGTTCCCAGAATACCGCCATCTCTCACCTTCAGCACAGGCACTCCATTCATCGCATGGTACTTGGGATGATTGGGGTCTAACTCATAGGGCACCACTTCAAACTGAATTCGGTTTCGCCAGCGTGAGAAGTTCTCCGTCGCGTAATCGTTGTGAGCAATGCCGATCGCCTTAATTGCTTCGATCTCAAACTCTTGAAGCTGGTTGATCACCTGCTCTGTCATCAACGTGTATGCCAGCGCCGCTTTGCCTATATCTCCGTCCCATTGCGCCCAGGTCAGATCCACTGGGGGAACTACTCGCAGATCATCAGGAATCTGGTCGATGTCAATCATCTGATTGCCAAACGTCTGTTGCAAGACGGCTGCATTGCGCTCCGACAGATCAGGCAGGTAAAAATCCACCACGGGCAGGGCAGCATTAACCACGGCTTCATAGCGGATATGACGAGCTTCCAAACTATTCATCCAGTCCTGAGCACGATCGAACGGCACACTCAACTCATAGGCTTCAACCTCATAGGGACTGCTGGGGAGCGTAAAAGTGCCCTGGTTAAAGGTGATGGGCAGTTTCCTCGCGACCTCCATCGACTGTTTACGCGGTCTATCTAACTCCGGGCGAGTGTGCTGGGTGTGCCAGACGGCGGCGGCAATCTGACGTTTTTCACCATCGCCGGGAAAGGCTTCATGAATCTCCGCTCGGTAGGATTCATAGAGGTTGCCCAATGCCTCCCTGAATGCCTCCGCATCCTCACCGCTCATCTCCCGGATTTGGGCCGTTGCCTGTTTTGCCCGTTCCTTCAACGTCTCTGCCCAATCAAGCGCATCCACATCCAGATCCTCCCGTTCAAACAAATAGCGGAAGTGTTCACGAGGCAGCGATCGCAATTGGGTGGCTTCCCAGAGCGGATTGATTTGTTCTGCGATCGCACACAGCACCGAAACCTCACTCTGTTCTGGTGCCTGAGTCGGTAGCCCAAACTTCCGATACAGATGAGAATCTTTCTGGAAATCGAAGAAGGGCGATGGATGTTCCTTGCGCCATTGTTTGGTGTCATCCAACAGCGATGGATCAATGCTTTCCAGGCGATCAGCACTTTTCGGCGAATCAACCTCTACTTGCAGAGCTGCCATCAGGCGATGCAGAAGCTTCTGTTGCTTGTGGGCAAACTGCTTCTGCCCAATCGGTGAAGCTGCTTCGTCAGGTGTGGGTAGCGAGGTATGTACCCGCCCAATCAGCGTGGCAACTCGCCCAATGCTGTTCTGACACACCGCCGCCGCGATTTTCGGCAGAGTGTTGTAGGTGAAGTTGCCGTTCTCATCCTGTACTTCTGTGTAGGGCACTTTTTGCCGTTTGACGACGGGTGGAAAGCGTCTTGCCTCTCCAGCTCGCAGCGTTTCTTTGGCAATATTCGGCATCCATTTGGCAGGGGTAGCAATCAGTTGATCGCCATCAAAGTCGCACTGGTGATACTCTGCCGCATCCCTGGGATTGATCCACACTGCCCCTTTGACCTCACACAGTTTAGGATCGTGAGTGTTGCAATAGACGCGGATGTTGTCCGACGAGACGATCGGATAGCGAGTGACGATGACATCGCCTTGGGGCAGGTGAGGCGCACAAATCGTGCCACGGGATAGCTCAAGACCCGGTTGCGCCATACCAGAACTGTGTTGAAAGCCTGTATTGACAACCAATTCCCGCCAACGGTTAGCCACTTGAGATTCCATGAAGTCCACAACTTTGGGAGCGTAGAGTAGGAGTCCGTGGCGGTCGTGACGCAGAATCGAAATCATGCGAGACTCTTGGCGCTCCCCATCCTCCCCGACATCTTCTGCATCACTTTGCTGGCGAAACTGCTGTTGCTTGTCGTATTGATTCACCAGGTATTGAGCCAGATGAAGCGGATTGCGTTGCCTGTCGGCTAGTTCGTGGGCTTGCTTCAGGGTGGGTTTCAGAAAGTCCGCCAAGATCGCATCTTTGGAATACCACATGGAAAACTGCCAGGAATTGCTGTAACGAGATACTTCAGCGTTGGCACGATTCCCAAAGGCAACCGAGGGCAGGTGATAGTCGCCACAGGGTAAGCAATCATCCAATTGGTCTTTGCGGACACCCTTGATTGAAGACCGATCCATCACCAGATCAACACCGGGTGGTAGTGTGGGATCAACTAAGAGAGTTCCTTTCGCCAGAAAGCTGATAATCGGCGCTGCTGACTGATGAGACTGACTGGCATCATATGCCATCCGAAACTGAAAGGGGCGACTCTCCTCTGGAGACACTGCGTGAACGCGGGAAGCGCCCTCAAATCCCAGTGATTCAAACAGTTGGGGTGAGATTTTGCCGTGACAGTCGTGGGTTTTGAACTTTGCATAGTCGGGATCGGAGTAGTCTACCAGCTTGAGGTTGAGGTGGTTGAGCGATGTGATGCCCTTGTAGCAATCGCTCACCAACAGTGACCCATAACGACAAGCCGTATCGCGCTCAGTCGCAAAGAATTGGGTCAGCTTCTCTGCTAGCGACTGATCGGCAAAATAGAAGTTTTTGTCGGAACTGAACACCAGTTTGCGGGTGATGCCATCCTCAAACCGACAGGCTTTCAAGTGCTTTGCATCGAGTGATTCTCGGTCCAACTTGACCAACAGCAAAGACTTCAGTTCATGGGGTGAAAAAAGCTGCTCTAGTAAAGTGTGGCGCACGACCTGCGGTTCTAACCATTTGCGATCGCCTTCTGGTGTGACATAGCAGGTCGGAATCGAAAGCCCACTTCCTTCTAGTCGAGTCGTTTCCATACCCACCTCATAGTTCTGGCTGACGCGGACGTTTTAACTGTCGCTGTTTCTGATCCCGCTGGGGTGTCTGCTCTAATTGTTTGTCCTGGCTGATTTGTTCTGGTTCCGGTGTCAAATCTCGAAGTAGTGATTCCATCTCATCATGCGAGATTTCACACTGCTGAATTTGGGGTGGCTTATTGGCTGCCAGTGTTGCAGTAAGCACCTGATTATTACTACCTACTCCGTAACCTGTGAGCAACCGTGAACCATCCGATCGCGGTTCCGTGACCTCAAACTCATACTTGGGATTGCCATCGCCATCTGCCCAGGCAAAGCTGACCGGGCGATCGCCAAACGTCACCTGTTGCTGAAATGCTTCCACTACTCCCTGGGCGGCTGCGATTTGGGCGTACCGTGCTGGAGTTTGAGGCAAGTTCAAGATGGCTTGTCGATCGTCTTCGGAAAGCTCATTATAGTGAACCTGCCACTGCCCAGAATTAAATTTCTCTGCTTCAAACCAAATATCATTAAGGTTGGCATCCGAAACAAGCAAGCGAGTGGAATTACCCTGTACATCAACCCAGAGCGTCTTGCTGTCTGATAACGGAATTTCAGAGTCTTCCCCTGATGATTGAAGTATCTGAGCATAACCCCATAAAGATGCTGCACACCGTGATTGATTGTCATCTGGCTCTGGTTCGTCAGATGTGAACGCTCGGGGTTGCTCATCCACCAGTGCATCCACTGCATTCAGCACGTCGGTATTTGGCTGAGATAGGTTTATAGAATCCTCTGGTTCAAGAACTTCAGATTGCATTTCCTGAGGAGGCGATTGGAGTTGAGCAAATTGCTCTTCCAGGCGCGTCATCGCTTCTTCCAATCGATCCAACCGTTTTGATAGTTGTTTGAGATAGTTCTCGATTTGAGTAATTTGTTCGTCAACGGCTGCTTGTCGATTCAGTTCTAAAGGTTCTAATGAGTTAAGTACAGGATCAAGTTTTTGAGATAACTGATTGGTTTTATTGGTGAGTGTATTTGTCGCTTCAATAAACGGTTCGGTAACAGCAGGTGATACCTCATCACTCGTCGGTTCTGGGGCTTCTGGGGGTAATGATAAAACTTCAGCCCGCTCTGATAAATCATCCAATCGCTGTGCTTGCCGCATTGTCAAGTCTGCTAACCTTTTGAGTCTGGCTTGACGACGTTGATCAGGGTCATCTAGAGCTTTGGCAAGGGCGATCGCCACGGCGATCGTGCTGGTGGCAAGCTGTCCAGTTCCGCCTGCGACATTTAATCCATCAACAGTCGCACCGCCTCCATTTGCCAGTCCTTGAGTTGCTCGGTTAGCGGCTTCCAACACGGAGGACTCGATCGGTTCTTCCTGCCGTGCTGTTGGTCTGGATGATTGTCGAGGCTTCGGTGCTGATTTCTGAGCTGTTTTCTTGGAACTTGGTGAAATCAGATCATCATCTGCGATCGCTTCATCAATTAATCCTAACTTTTCACCGGATGCCTGAGCAACTGGTTGAACGATGCGAGTTTGAGATGGTTGAACGGTTAAATCGTCGTCCAAGTTAACATCACCTGTTGCATCAGTTGCATCGCCATCGACGATAAACTCATCTGCATCCAGATCCAGTGGTGCTTGCTCAGACTCCAGCCCTAACACAGCTGCCAGCGATGAAGGTGTGAAGTAATTGTCGTCAACCGGAAGATCAGCCCCTGCCGCCTTGAGATTTTTGATCAGATACGAACCACTTGTGCGTTCAGCGGGGCATTGCTCTAAATAAAAACGAAATCCCCGCACGTCTCCATCGCGATCGCACAGTTCCATTGCAATTGGTGCTTTACCTGTTGCCCGTGAGAAGTCCTCTACGTATGCCTTTACGTCATCCCAGGACTGGAATTCACCTTGAGGAGCCGCCGCGATCGCTTTCGTCAAAGTGTTGTAGATATGCTTAAGCCGAGCCGGGTCAGTCAGATGATTGCTGGTTTGCGATCGCTGAGTTTTCCCCTGATATGACGACTGTCGGGTTGCTTTTGGGGTGCGGGTTGTGACTGCCATAAGCTCCTCTCCATTAAATTCGTCGCACAATCAGCGAGGTGACTGCGCCTGTGAGGTTCGATAACCCATTGAAAATGGCACCACCGGAGTTGTTAAGGGCACTGAAGAGTGAAAGACCACCCCCAGCCGCAACAGAAGTCACCAAGATCGGCGCAAAGATGGCGATGAAAACCGGAAATGCCAGATCTGCGATCGCTTGAGCGTTGGCAATTACTAGAATCGATGCTACCAACCCCACAAGTATGTTCCAGCCCAATTGAATTCCAAACAGTGACATAAACCCAATACCCCATGCCCAGATAGGTTTGCTGCCCAGTGGTAGAACGCTCAACGCCATTGCGATCGGCGCAAATAGCCCAGTGACCAACAGTGCAGCTTCTAGAGCATTGAGAAATGCCCAGGTGAGCGCCCAGAGGAATGACTCAATCAGCTTCTGCAAGGGTGCTGCCAGCGGCTCAAAAATATCGATGCCTTCGCCGTTACCCAGCAGAGCAGCAATATTTGTGCCTGCTGTTGTTGCAACGCCTGCACCTGATAAAGAAAACAAAGTCTGGGCATATTGTTGGAGCGTACCCAGTGAACCATTGTTGGTTCGTTCGGCTGCTGACACAATCCGTTCAACAGCTTGCCGTTTAGCTGGGTCATTCCAGCAGGTAATTAGCGCATCCCCTGTTTTGTCTCGACATTCGAGGTAAATGGCATCGATTTGAGTTCGTGCCGATTGAGTCAAAGCAACATTGGAGATTGCTTGATTGAATGTCAGTCCTCCAACCTGCACTTCTAAAACCTGACGCACTTGGGCTGTGGCGATCTGACGCATGAGCAGAACAGTGTTCGCTAGCAGATTGCCGCTGCCAGAGAGAAAGAACAGCACTACTAGGGGCCACACGAACATTGTGGCGAGGTCTGACCAGGACTGCCGAGCGAGAATTTCTTTGCCTTCTTTGATCGCCAGGAAAATGATAGAGAGTGCACCCAACGTAATGGCAAATCGCACCAGGGCGATCCATAATCCGACTTCTCCAGTGGCAAAGCCTGTTCTGAAAATGGACAGCCATACCCGATCCCAAGCTTCTGATGTGGCTTGACTGAGTTCCAAGGTGTTGGCAACTGTATTAGCGGCTGCTCCGGCTGGGTTGTTTTGAAGCTGCGCCAAAACTGGCAGAATTATTCCCGTCATTGATTAGATCTCCGAACGTTATTCACCCAACGCCGAACTTAAAGCCGATGGAGTGTTGGAAGATGATGCTGTTTGACTGCTGCTGGTCGCTCTATCTCCGGCTAACGTCTTACCCCCCGGCAGGTTCAGCCAGGTCATGCCACGGGCAGCGGAACGAGCCGTTGTTCTTTCATTGCGACGATCCGCGACGTTGCGTCCGGTAATGGATTCAGCCATTTGCGATTGCAACAGCAGGTCTTGTGCGCGATCGATGCGGGCTTGTTGGGCTTCACCAAATTGTGCTGCCTCAATTTCTGCTTGCTTACCCATTTGCAGCGAAACGTTTTGTAGAATTTGCTGAGTAACATCTAAACCTTGAGATTCTTGCGCTAGAGAGCCGCTGGTACTCGCAGCATTTCCAACAGCAGTCAGATTCTGCTTTCCTCGCGCTTGTGCTTGCTGACTCAACACAGAACCATATGCTGTTCCTCGACTGGCATCTCGTTCAGAACTTTGAGCCAAGTCAGCTTTGACACTGAAGCTGGGTTTGTCTGTTCGATTCTCTAGCGATGCCGCGAGTCTGGAGGGAGTCGTACTGTCGCCACTGCCCTGGAAAATGGTAGCAGTTAGTTGAGATAAGTCAGGGATGCCCAATCCTGCCAGAGTTGATTGTAGCAATTGATTGATCGCTCCATTGTCAAACCCAAAGATGTTGGCGATGTTCAACCATCGGTTGGGATTCTCCAGTACTCCTCTAGCGGTGTTGAAAATCTCACCCGGTTCGCTAGCAACATTGACCTGCTTTAGAGTACCACTCTGAGTCGGTCCAGCAAACCCACCTGTACTTACTGGCAGCCCAGTTGAATCGGTGTACTGAGCGGATGCTCGTTGGGGTTGCATCAGGTCGAGGGATGCGGCGATCGCTAGAGCAGAAAGCGACGAGGTGAGGAGGATAAATTTAGATGAATGCATTGTAATCTCCAATGGAACATCAAGGGAATTAACTGGCGCGTGCTGTAACAGGAACTAATTCGGGAGTAGGTTCAGAAGTAGCTGGAATCATTTCAATGGTTGGTTTCGTCCCAATATGGGCAAAGCCGTGCCCTTCTTTGAGAGCGGCGATATAAGCAGGTGTAAACGCGGCTAATCCCTCAATCCTACCGATCTGGGTGTTGGGATAGCGGGCAAGAACACGAGTGCGGGCAGCCCGTTCATCCTCGCCACTGGCAACCGTTGCCAACAGCATCTCCGCAGGATAGTAACGGGCATTCCAAAATCGACCACTGCGCTCAATCAACCAGCACGAATACAGTCCAGATCGGCGGGGTAAGTAGGCTTCGGATGAATTGCGGACAATGATGTCCATCGGATAGCCCAAGTAGCGATGAAAAGATGCACAAGCATTTGCCGTGAGTCGTCCGGTGAGGCGGTAGGTCAGGTTTTGCAAAATCATTGCCCCTGCTGAACAAGTCGCGATCGTGTCTGGGTCTTGGGAGGAAAGCAGAACAGATATCCCGTCCTTCCGAGCGGTGGCACACAATTCACCCACAATATTGGCAAACCCATCTTTTTTCAGCAGTGTAGATAACTCATCACCGACAAACAGACTCTTTGGATGTGCCAGGGCATTACGGATACAGGCTCCATGTGCCACGATCGACAGCACCAGCGAATCCAGATCGTTGCTGAGTCCAGTTAAGGCAAAGAACTTCATCAAAGGTTCTGGTGATAACGAGCTGGGACGACCGATCGCATCTCCTAACGGTGAAGCCAAGACTGCCTGAAGCCGTGAGCGAATTTGGTTGATTGCTTGAGCATCGATTGCTTCAAAGGAGTTGAGGTTCAGACGCTCTTTCGAGATGTAGCGGATGAAGTCATACAGGGTTGGCATCTGCTGCCATTCGGTCGATCGCCAGCCTGCTTTGAATGCCTGGTTGTATCGCCCCACTATTTCTGAATCATCCAAAAATACATCTAATCCTTGCAGCAATAAATCGTCCACTCGCTGTGCCAAGTGGGGATAGTGCAACTTACCCATCACAATTGTGTTGAGTGCTTTGCGGGCAAACTCCTTCCACGATTTCAGGCGCAACTCAAACTCTTCTCCGCTGAAAGCTCGGAGATCAGGTGGTTCAAGCAAGTTATTCCGTGCCTGACTGATATCAAAGTATGCGCCTCTTTCAGGTCCTAGTGCTTCCACTAAGGTCTTGAAGGTTGATTCTCCGGCAGCAGTCGGCATGTCCATTCCCACCACTGGAATGTTCGACATTAAGGCACGGGTGATGAATTGAGAGAGCAACACAGACTTACCAGAACCAGTCTGTCCAGTTAGCAGGGCATGAACGGTTTGTTCCTCAAATAGGTCTACATGAATTGGCTTGCCTCCTTCTGCTGTGATAAATTCCACGCCGCGACGATCGAGATCGCGTGGAACCGTAAGCGGCAACACACCAGCAACCGTCTCATTATCCAGAGTCAGGCGACGGTCTTCGGTGTCCAGCAGCCCATTGAACTGCAACAGTCGCTGGAGTGTGATTGGTAACGTTTGAAGCCACATCTGCCAGCAAACGTGACGCGATCGCACCACATTGGCAGAACCGAAGGAATTTGCCAACATCTCACAGGCGCTGTCCAACTCATCAGAGGTATTGCGCCAAACCGTGAAAACAACTGCAACGTGCAGCGCGGTTGCTCCTTTGTAAAGCTTGCGTTGAGCGTCAAAACTTTCTTCGGCTTTGACCTCAGCACCAATATCGCGCCCCTGTCCCTTTGTAAATGCATGGGTGGAAGCCGTTCGTGATTGTCGAGCGGTTCGTGCCAGGTTGTCATTAATCAGAAAGCGTGAGGCAGGCACGATCTCAACTAACACTTCAGTGTCGCGCACGTAAGGCTGGGACATCGCTTTCCAGAGGGCTGCCAGTTGGGTGCGGGTGTTGAGCCAGCCTTCAACCGCATCCTGCATGAACAGTAACCCGCCCACGCGACGGTTAACCCAAACACACTCCCGGTTCTGGCGATGTTCTGGACAGGCGGAATGTCCTTGGGTTCCCTGAATCAAAATTGTGGTGGAGTGTCGTTCTGCTAAAGTTTCCTCAGTCAGTTCAATGCCCCCTACTGAATCCTGCCAAGTGAGCAATTGCGGAATTGGTGGAGCTGGAGTTTGGTTGAACCGCTGCCAGAGCCAGCCCCATAGGTCGGGTGCCGTCATTGGCGTAAGCTCCAGCCCAGCCTTAGTATTGAGCAGTCGTTCCCAGTTGAGAAAGGCTTCATACCCTTTGCCCATGACCTGCACCAGGAATTGTTTGTAGGATTCATTCTTGGCACCCCGCATGGCATCCAGCAGGTTGGTCACACGCTGCGAAAGCTTGCTGATCCAATCTCCCCATCGCTGCTGACCGTCGGTATTAATGGTGTAGGTGCAAAAGATTAGCGAATTCCACTGTCGGCGATCGCTCGTGTGAGTCAGTTGCTGAATCCGCTTTTGCTCCGATCTCCCCAACACCATTGCCAGTGGATCTGGAGTCTGCCTGACGAGGGTTTCAAGCTCTTGCTGCCGTTGATGGTCATCGGCAAAGCAACTCATGTAGAAGCGCAAAGATTCTCCAGGCGGACACTCTTTCATTGCTTCTTCAAGCTGAGCAGCGATCGCTATGATCTCTTCACGGGTCAAGGTAGTGTGCAATCCCTGTAATCGAAACCCAAACACCAATTGCCAGTTTCCGCCTTTGTTTAGTAGATAAGCCCCAATATCCCGGTTGTCCTTAACCAATCGCGTTATGCAGCACAGGTCAAGGAAGTTCTCGAATGGGTAGAGGCGATGGGATTGTCCTCGTTGATCCATGACGGATGTTGGTTTCAAATTGTCCTTCATCGTGGTCTTCCTTCTGGGCTACCTCTGTGAGTCTGTTCGCGAACTCTCAGTAGGGAATAGTAGCGGCAATAGCCTGTTGTCCAGTCCGAACCTGGTGTTGATTTGAATCGATCTGTGAAGTCATAGGAATGCTTGCCGGTGAGCAGCCACCAGGTTGCAATCAGCCAAAAACAGACGGCGAAGAAAGCGGCTAATCCTAGACTGAAAAGCTCCATCGTCACGACCCATGAGCCGATAATGATGGCGATCCAGGGCAAAATTTGATTAGCAGGGACAGGACCAATGCTGGGAATCTTGCCCAGTGCTTTATTGACTTTGACAAAATCCCTATCTGGATCTCGAATTGCCATAATTTTGAAGCTGTAAAGAATGCCAACTGCAAAATGTGAAGTTAACCTCCAGCACCTCCTTGGGGCACGAAGATGGCAGTGATTACGTCCAGCCCCAAGACAACACCGAATGCCAAACCCACTTGAGTCGCGATCGGTCTCCAGTCGTTACCTTGCTGTGCCTGGTTATAAGCAAACAGGGCTGCTACTGCCACCAAAAGCAGGAAAATAGCTCGGATTACGTTAAACACCAGACCGATTGATTCTTCTGAAATGCCCTCTCCACCACCTGCACTTTGGGTTGCAAGTTCTGTCACAAATCCCTCCATGCCGGACAGGAAGATGGCATGAGCCGGGGTAACGGAGTCGAGGGTAAGAGCGATCGCCCCGATTGGAACCAGCAAATGCCAGGGACGAATCTTGGTGCGCCACTGTTTGTTGAAGTAGGGCAATCGACTGCCTACCCAATTAAGGGCAAAAGCAGCCAGAGAGCCAATAGTCAGAATGGCTATCAACACAGGTGTTTTGTAGAAGAAGTAACCAAACATGCCTGCCCAAGTGGAAAGCCAAAAATAATCCTGGATGTCTAAACCAAATGTGGAACTCAGACGGGCAAAAATGTTGGCATGTTCTGAGCGAGTTCTATTTTGAGTCAGCATAAAAGCAAGTACTTGTGAACGTTGTTAACTCATCATGTGCAGAGGTACTGGTGTAGTACCTCTGCCACTTGTCCAAATGGGATTGGAAATCTGGCAGAGGTGAGGTCAAATTACCAACGCAACAATGGTTTTGGACGTAACTGCATCAAGTTATGAGACAAATTCGCCGATTTCAGCCGACGTTACTGCCAGAAAGCAAAAACTTGTTGCCAACGTGCTTTGTCGGGTTGAGCATTTTTGTCGGGCTGCAAACGCTGCTAGTGTTATTTTTGAGTGTCAAAGTGAATGATTTGGCAACGCGCAAGACTACCTTTGTGCAATTGGTTGATGGTCGAGCGGTTGCCGTCCGTGAAGAAGCAGTCACCTACCGCATACCTGACTTGGTGAAGAATGTAGCGCGACAATGGACGATTTTAACCTGGACTTGGGATAGCAAACTTCCCGGCACGAGTAAGCCAGATGCGGGACAGAAGATTGGCAGTAACCGCCTGCCGACCACAGCATACCTGGCATCCTTTTTGCTCCAGGGAAAAACGAAATCCAGTGGTTCTAGTTTTCGGGAGGAGTCACGAAAAGCGATCGCTGAATTAACCCCAGCGGGTGTGTTTAACGGCAATACCCGTTCCACCATTCTGATCAGCTATGTTTCAGAGCCAAGAACGATCGCACCAGGTAAATATGAAGTAGATATGGTTGCTACCCGCAATGTGATTGACCAGTCCGGGCAAACTGAGGAAATTCCCTTCAACCGCACGTTTACTCTGGAAGCTGTAGATATTCCCAGATCCCCACTGGGCAAAGATGCAACCGATATTGAACGAGCAGTCTACAACGTTCGAGAAGCCGGACTTGAAATTACTGATATCAAACCTTTTAACCCGAATCAACCATGAGTGATCAAAATAATCCGATTCATGTTTTGCCAAATGAAGCAACAAATCAATCGACTGAATCAAGTCAAGCAGGGCGTGAAATTGATCCAGTTGAAGCGGCTCGGTTAGCTGGCTATAACGCGGTAGAAACAGAGCAGCTTGTTAAGTCGGAATACAAACTGGTGCAGGCGCATGAGGGAGGTGATACTCGCTCCAAACACGAGAACCCATTGGTGCGACTGGCAACGGTTGCGCTGCCAATGGGCGCGATCGGGGGTGGGGTATTTGGCATCTGGTTTCTGTTCATGGCTCCCAAAGGCGACAAGCAACCTGAAGTGATTGCGTCACCCATCCCAACACCCACGCTTGCCACTGATAACGAAGGTGCCCTGAAAAGCCAGCTTGCCTTCCAAGATCAGCAAGCACTGGTGGAAAAGCCAGAGGCGAAGCCGAAAAATAGGAGGAGCAAAGAAGTTAAAGCTGTTGAGCAGAAGCCTGTCAGGACTCGTCGGATCGCAGCGGTCTCTGAGCCAGAGACGATTCGCAGTACACCTCCGACCCGCCGCTATCCTTCGCCTGCGCCGATACGAGGTGCTGCTGCACCTGCCGTGTCCTCTCCAAAAACAGAGGCAGTTGATCCGTTTGCTCGATGGAATGCTCTGGCAAAACTGGGGCAACAGGGAGCGGAGAACCAGGCAACCTCTGAAACAGTGACTGCTAACAGTCAGCCACCTGACAATGCCAGCACGAACGGGCAACTCATTCCAACAGTACAAGTAGGAATGCAATCCACTACGGAAGCAGCATCTGAGGAGTCAGAAACCACTGAACCGACGGATTTGCCAACGCTTTTTCAACCTCCTACATTCCAGTTTCCAGTTGATACTCAAACCATCGTTGCCTCAGCCAAATCTTTTGGAGGGCTGGGTTTAGGTGATTCATTAACGACAGAAGAGCGCATCTTGCAAGCCGATGTTGAAGCACCCCACTTATCGAAGCCAATGCGCGTTGCGATCGGAACGACCGTATCAGCCAGAGTTGTTGTGCCGATGATTGCCAGTCAAGAAAGCAAGGGCTTGGGACGATTTGTGGTGGAGCTTACCCAAGATGTCCCGGCCACAGATAGTAGAGTGGCACTGCCACAAGGTACATTGCTCATTACTGAGATTAACAACATTGAGAAGCAGACCAATCTGGTGAATCAGAGTGCGGTGGCGATCGTCTACAAAGATCGGTTAGGCAGCACTCAACAGCAACAAATTCCAGCAGAGAGTTTGTTAGTGAGAGGACAAGAAGGTGAACCGTTGCTTGCCAAATTTAACAGTGATCCAGGAGGTGCGATCGCGGGACAGGATTTTCTGGTTTCCTTACTAAGTGGGTTGGGCAAAATTGGCGAAGTGGTGAATCGTCCACAAGAGGACAACACGATCATTTTTGATGGGTTAGGCAGTTCTCAGGTATCTCGGCGCACAACCCGTGAACCGGATCTGCTTGCGGCTGCTTTTGAAGGTGCGTTTGGGGTCGCAGCGGATCGACTACGGCAACGTTCAGATAAAACGACTGATGAATTGCTCTCCAAACCGAAAGTGTTGGTTGTCAAGAAAGGCGAAGAAGTGTCGGTGGTATTCAACACGTTCTTTGAAATTCAGAGGTAGAAGATGATCAGGCAAATTTCATCCTTGATGCTGACATTGAGTTTCACATTATTTCAGCCTACTGTGATTGCGGCACAGGAAATTATTCGTGTTTCTCCAAAGACAATAAATCAACAACCCATTATGGTGAAGGTTTGGTCTGGACGAGCAACCGCGATCGACTTTAGTGCGACTAAGCAACGCATCATCAGTGTTGTACTGGCTGATCCTTCAAGGTTAGTCTACAACACTGATGTGCCCATCGAATCAGGTCAAACATCTACACTCTTTCTCAAGCAGATTCAACCCCTCAAGTTCCCCGGTGTGACGACCGCAAGCTTGACCAACCTGTTTATCAAAACGGTGAATCCTCAGGGCAGGCAACAGCTACACATCTTCAATGTGGTGCCTGCACAGGGTGTACCTGAATATAGCAGTGTGCAGGTGTCGAAAACCGCTTCCAAAACCGGTTCAGTATTACCAACGCTTTCAACTCCAGAAATGTTGAATCGGGTGGAGGCAGGAATGCAAGTGGCGATCGCTCGTGGACTTGCGAAGTCTGATGATCCTCTGTTCGAGCAAGTTCGCCAATTTATCATCGAAGCTCGTAGCGGAGCATCCCTTGTTGCTGCTACCAGACGAGCCAATGTCTCACCTGCCTTGATTCTCAAACTCAGCCAATTGGGATTACAACCTGTCCGATAAGTTCTTTGTTGTGATGTCACGAGAGAAAAGACAAGACAGGCAACCTCGTAGACTATGAGTGCGAGAACTGCTTTTGCTGTTTAGCAAACAAGTTCGTAAACACCTGCGCAGCTGCTTGTTCTTGTAAAAGTTGGTCATGCGCGAACAAGATTAATTGCTCAATCAACGCTTGCCCTTGTTGTCGCACGACTTCCCCAATGGTTTGGAGGGGATGAGTCGGACGCTTGCCTCTAGGTGGCTTTGACGATGACGGTAAACAGGCAAGATGCAACAACGAGTAGGCCACGAACACTAAACACCAATGGGATTGCATGGCTGAGTGTGAACGCACGCGATACTGGTCGAGTCCCAACAGTTGTTTGCCGTCTCGATAGAACGTTTCGATTGTCCAACGCTGCAAGTAGGTAGCCAAAGTTTGTTTGGCACTCCAGTCGGTTCGGTTGGTGACCAGAACGGCATAAGAACCGCCTAGGTCAGCGGATTGGAAGCTAATTACCAAGCGCACCCGTCCCATCCCAGACAATCGAGTACAGACACTAAAACACCAATAACGGTGGTCGTCAAGGTCAACGGGGCGATAGGCGGTCGCAGGAATCAAGGGAACTAAATCCTCGACTTTGATCACCCCATTGGCAGCCAGGGGAATCGGCTGTCCTTGAGCATCGCGCAACACAAACCCCTGCATTGATAAGTTGCGATTCCGTTTGAGTAGGCTCACCCACTGCTTGTGGTGGTTCGCCAGTTGCTGAACGAATTCAGCCGTCAGATACCAACTGTCCATCAACACCGTGGTAAACGGCAACCCATGCGCGATTGCCTGCTTGAGCAACTCATGAGCAATCGTCATCTTGGTGCGAAACTGCTGATGGAGTCGGGCAAATTCGGGGTCTTCCAGCAACGTTGAGTCCAGTTCCTTGTGCAACTTCTGCCGCGCTTGAGTCGGCGGCGGAATCTTTTGGTCAGGAAAGTGCTTGGCAACAAATTTCTCCCACTGCGTCAAGTCTTCGTAGCGACGGTAAAGCTCACAATCGACCGGAAATCGCACGGCTCCACTGCGATAGTGACTCGTCACCAAGTTGTGCGCTAACGGGTAGCTGCTATCGCTGTGGTTATAGTGGCGCTCAATATACTCAAACAAACTCCCCACATGCTCACATAACGTGTCATCAATCAACAAGCACGACTGCTCCGCCTTCAACCGCACATTCGCCGTTTGCGCCAGCATGTATTGCACCCGATGGGCATTCATCTCCTGGCTCTTCCAGGGTGACTCGCTCAAAAAGCGCGATAGATTCGTCTTGTCTGCGCTCTCCAAGGTACAGCGGCTGATATTGCTCAAGCTTTTGTTGTCCAGCACGATTAGTCCTGTTAAGTAGGTCTGAAAGTTCTCATAGGCACGTTCATCACTGAACAAGCCGCCAAAGGCTTCGGCATGATGAGCAACAATCGGGGCAGGGGCGACTATCGGCAGTTGCATCGTGCTTAAACCTCCATAACTGGACTGAACTCGTCTGCAATCTCCCCCGATTCCTCACTCCTGATCATCCCACCGCAGAAGGATTTCGCTTTTTCTCTCCAGACATCACAACACTCAAGATTTAATTGAAATCGACTTGCTACGCGCTCATCCGCCGCTGCCGCTACGAGGAGGGACCGGTTGGGATTATCGCATTGTTGTCAGTCGTAGTGAGCAGCGTCCAGCAGCTACACTATATGGCTTTGATTTGACTGAACCGATCCCTCAGTTTCCGTTGCCCCTCAAGCCCGAAGATGCGGATCTTGAAGTGGATTTACAAGCCATTTTTCGCGGCATTTACAATCGAGCAGGTTATCAGTATCGGATTGACTATCGGCAACCGTTACCGCCACCGAAGTTGTTGCCTGCAAAGCAACAGTGGGTAGAGACGTTGTTAGCATCGGTACGGGGGGAGTAGTGGCAAAGTCGATTCCCTTGAAATGCCAAAAATGTGCGATGCTCGATGCGGCACAGGCGCAGGCGTTACATGGAACTGAGGGCGATCGCTGCTGGAATCCGAAGGTTTGCTACAGTCGGCGATCGTATGCCCGACATCGCGATCGTAAAAATCAGCAGCGCAATCGTTCTCGGCAAGAATCGGTGCTGAAGACATTAGAAGTTGAGATTCCAGAATTTGCGTATCTTTACTATGCAGTGTTGGTCGTGTATCGAGCAGCAGGGGGGGATACTCCAGTTCATGCGATTTCGGCGCAGGTGTGGCAGGGACAGCAACAGATTGCGATCGTCGAACCAATTCACTGTGTTGGTATGGTTCCCAGTCAAGTTCATGCTTATATTCGTAAGTTACTTGACTTGTTGAATGAGGAATACGGAATTCGCAAGTTTGCCAGTCTAGAGCGAATTGACCCACAGTTGTGCCCGATGCGTCCTTGTTTGCATCATCCGTTGGTGGTGGCATGAGACAGCTTCAATTATCGCTATGGAAAGTGCTAGAGGAAGCGGCTCAGTCGCCAGAAACCGCAGAGTTGAATCAATTGTGGCAGGAGGTGGAAGCGTCGATCGTCGATTTAGAATGCGCGGGACAGTTGCAGGTGGCGGGTGAGGCGATCTCTCAGATTACCGCTGTGTTTGAGGCGCGATCTCAGCGAGCATTTGAAGAAATTGTGGCAACGGCAAGCCAGGACGGTCCGATCATGAGTGAAGCTGCATTTGACCCCTATGTGCGGCAGACGATGCAAATCGAGTTTGATGAGTACATTGAGCCATTTGATAGCTTGCCACGTAAACCGATCTCGATCAATGAGAACGAGTCACGGTCAATTGTGGCAGAAGTGGAGCCAATGCGATTGATTGAGGCACTGCATGAAGCAATTGGGGTCGTTGATCCCGAAGTGGCGTATGAACAAGCTTTAGCACTGGCGCATGAGGAAGATGTCTCCGAGTGGGGAGCCGCGATTCAAACTTGGCTGGGTCAACACAATCAAGCCGTTCCATTGTTGCGACTTCAGCGATCTCTGAAGATGCCTTTGGTGCAAGTATGGTTAGCACTGTTACTGAATGGAGTTGCGATCCAACAGCGGGGAGAGTTTTATGACCTTGAGCAAGTTTGGGTTCTCCAGTCGAGCAGTCGGTTTGAAAAGAGGTCATTGGAAAGTCCTTAAAAAATTCACCAAGAAGCTTAATTTTCTGAAGTTTGGCAAGCGATATACTTTGGAAGACGGCTGACAGTCCTTCGTTGGGAGAGCATTCCATGATTACCCTGCCTGGAGTCACGATCCACAGCAAAATCTATGAGAGCTTGGCAACTCTTGTGTATCGGGGCATTAGAGAGCGGGATAATTGTGCCGTGATTGCCAAAGTTCTCAAGCAGAATTATCCCTCTCTTCAGGAATTAACTCGCTATCGGCAGGAATATGAAATTACCCGTTCCCTCAACATTGAAGGTGTTGTCAAGGCTTACAGCCAGCAAGACTATCAGCGCACGCTGGTGATTCTCTTGGAGGACTTTGGTGGAGAGTCCTTGGAATACTGGATGCGACAGCAATCAGACTTCTGCCCGATGCCTTTGTCGATTTTTTTGGATGTCGCGATCGCCCTGACTGATACTCTGGGCAAACTCCATGCGGCTCACGTCATTCATAAGGACATCCATCCTGGCAACATTGTCTTTAATCCGCATACTGGCGTGGTCAAGCTCATTGATTTTGGCATTGCCACTCGCTTCAGCCGCACGAATCCCACGTTCAAAAATCTGCATCTGCTGGAAGGAACCCCCGCCTATCTGTCGCCAGAACAAACCGGGCGGATGAACCGGAGGCTTGACTATCGCACTGATTTTTATTCATTGGGCGTAACCTTCTATGAACTGTTAACGGGACAGTTGCCGTTTCCCACCCAAGACCTCCTGGAGCTAGTTCACTGTCACATTGCTAGACCCCCGATTCCGCCGCACGAATTGAACGCTGCAATTCCCAAACCCATTTCAGACCTGATTTTGAAACTGATGGCGAAGAATGCGGAGGATCGCTATCAGAGTGCTTGCGGGATCAAAGCGGATCTAGAACGATGTGCTGAACAACTGGCAGAAGTGGGTCGAATTGAACCGATGCAATTGGGTTTGCAAGATGTGTCTGAACAGTTTTGCATTCCTCAAAAACTGTATGGACGAGCGGCAGAGATTGAAGCCTTATGGGTGG
>NZ_JBJPHS010000017.1:0-94769 GCF_052939495.1 Phormidesmis sp. 146-12
GGGCAGAAGCGTTAAATACCGAAGCGAAAAAACTCTATCGAATTCACGTTAAAACTGGGGCTGACTCAAACTTCGACTCAAACTTCACAAAATCATCCTTGCTTCTTCAACGTTGAAATATTGCGTCTACTTAGTTGGCGTTCTGTAGAAACACTGCCAAACACTGTAGATCAGCAAGACCTGTGGAAGGCAAAGTTATTCTTCGTCTGCGTCAGTCTTCATCAAGCGATCGATGTCATTCTTCAGCGACTGAAGCGACTGTTGACGAGTCCGGCGAGATTCTTGGCGATACTTCTTGGTGTCTAGCCTCGGTTCGTACTTTGCCTCGCCCTTACCTTTTGATTTCAGCTTCATTACTGCATCGGGGTCAGCCTGCTGATTGAGTTGGGTTTGATAGTCGATCGCTTCCCCCAAAAAGTTCAAATAATGTTCATATCGCTCCCAATCCCCGCGCACGACACACCCCGGCTCATCTCGATGAGAGCAATCATTAAACTGACAACGTGCGATCGCCAGCCGCTCTCGAATCTCAGGGAAATAATTCGCCAGTTCTTCAGGAGCATAATCGACATCAGGCTGATTAAATCCTGGAGTATCCGCCAACAATCCGCCCAGCGGTAGCTCAAACAATTCCACATGGCGCGTCGTGTGCCGACCTTTTGCCAGCTTGCCCGATACCGCTCCCACTCGGATATCTAGCGTAGGAATGAGTTGATTGATCAAACTCGATTTACCCACACCAGAAGGGCCCGACACAATGGTAATTTTCTGATTGAGACGGTGCTGAATTTCGGTTAGCCCGATCGCCTGTTTCACACTAATAAACAGTGGCTCATATCCCCATTCAGACAAGCGTTTCCACCAGTGGTCTTTTTCTTCAACACTCGCTAAATCGCTTTTACTCAAGCACAGACAAACTTCTATCCCGATCGATTCAGCTTTGACCAAAAAACGGCTCAGTTGATAAGGCTCGATCATCGGTTCCGCCATCGCAAACACCAGCAGAATTTGGTCTGCATTGGCGATCGGCGGTCTGTCTAGTTGCGATCGACGAGGCAAAACCTGGGAAACTACGCCGCGCTTTTGTGTCCAGTCAGGTTCCTCTACCAAAACACGATCGCCCACCATGACGCGCTGACCGATTTTTTTGAGCAGCGATCGCCGCGTACAGAGCAAAACAGGCGGTTCTTCAGTCTCAGAATCCAACCGCACGGAGTAGTAGTTTGCTTGAACAGCCACCACTGTCCCCGTAAGGGAATCTGACGGCGCATCTAGAACTTTTTCCGACTCAGAACTCATAACGTTGAGAGGGCGAATCACCGACGCACCTTAACCGCAAAAAATCCTGATCGGTCTTCGATCGCCTCAATGCGGTAGCCTTCCATCGTCAAACTGTCGGGAACCTGTTCGATCGGCTCTCCGGGGTCAAGCCAGACTTCTAATAGCGAACCAGGCTGCATCTGTTCTAACCGCAGCTTAGTGCGAACGAAATTAATCGGGCAGGGTGTGCCGCGCAGATCCATCTGCATATCAGGATTGAGTTGACTCATCCGCCAAAAACCTTGCCGAAGAATCCTTCAATGCCGCTCTTACCGATGCGATCGCCTCGCAGTTTAGCCAGTTTTTCCAGATGTTCCCGCTCCTCAGTACTGACGCGAGTCGGAATTTCAATCAAAATTGTGATCAAATGGTCGCCTCGACTGACCGGATTCCCCAGCTTGGGCACCCCTCGATTCTCTAACGTCAGAACCGTGTTTGGCTGTGTCCCGGCTGGAATAATCAATTCTTCGCTGCCGTCCACCGTGTTCACCTCAATGCGACAGCCTAAGATTGCCTGCAAATAGCTAATCTTGATCTCAGAGAGAATATTGATGCCTTCGCGCTGAAACTCAGCATCTTCATTGATGAACAGGTAAACATACAGATCGCCGGGCGGCCCGTTCTTCTGCCCTGCGTCTCCTTCACCCGAAACCCGCAGCCGAGTGCCATTGTCCACACCTGCGGGAATTGTGATCTTCAGCTTCTTCGTTTCTTGCCGTTGACCATCGCCCCCACAAACCTCACACTTCTCCTCGATCACCTGACCCGTCCCATTACAGGTCGGACAAACCGAAACTTGAGTAAAGCTCCCAAACGGGGTACGAGTAGCTCGACGCACTTGACCTGCGCCAGAACAAGTCGGGCAAGTTCGAGCGCGAGTGCCGGGTTTTGCACCAGAACCACTACAGTTTGTGCAGCTCTCCAAGTGGCTGATGCGAATTTCTTTTTCTCCGCCGAAAACAGCTTCGCGGAAATCTAATTTGAGGTCGAGTCGAAGATCGTCACCTCGAACCGGCCCGCCTCTTCTGCGAGTGCCCGCTTGAGCACCTCCCGGAGCGCCCCCCGCAAAACCGCTGAAGAAGCTCTCAAAGATATCGGCAAAACCTCCCATGTCACCAAAGTCCTGGTAGCCAGCCGCACCCGCAGCCGAACTGACCCCCGCTTCACCAAAGCGATCGTACCGGGCCCGCATTTCTGGCTCAGACAGTACCTCGTAAGCGTGATTGATCTCTTTAAACCGTTCCTCGGCTCCCGCTTCTTTGTTGACATCGGGATGGTACTTGCGAGCTAAACGGCGGTAGGCTTGCTTAATATCTTCCTTGTCCGCTTCACGAGAGACACCAAGAATTTCATAATAATCACGAGCCATAGAACGCTGCGTCAGGGTAGAGGGGCTAGGGGATCAAACGTTTTTGTGAGGTAATCACGGATGCTTCAGACCTAAATCTAGCATTTATCTCAAGAATCGATGGAAATACGGATGGGGTTGTGGAAGGCAGCCACTCGCCAAAATCTTCCACATCCATTACCCTACAGGGTTATTTAGTCAACGGCCTCATAATCTGCCGTCATCGTGGCATCATCAAAATTTGCTGTTACTGTGGCATCGTTGTCAAAGTCAAAGTCAGGATCTGGGCTAGAGGGGTTTCTGGAAGTGCCGCCATTCACATCATTATTGTCGTCATCGTCATTATCATGACTGGTATCCCGGTAGACATCGGCTCCGATCGCAAAGAGAACCTGCTGTAGTGCGTCAATCCGTTGTTCTAGATCACTGACGCTGATTTTGGGATCAGAAATGGCGGTTTTGAGTTCGGCGACTTTCTCGTTTGCCTGAACTTTGAGCGTTTCGCTGATGCGATCGAGATTTTCGCGCATCGTCGTTTCGTAGGTTGAAAATAGATTGTCTGCTCGGTTTCGCAGTTCCACACGCCGCTTACGAACGCTGTCTTCATCAGCAAAGAGTTCGGCTTCTTGCTTCATCCGCTCAATTTCGCTACCGCTCAAGCCGCCTGTATTGGAAATTTCGATGCTTTGTTCGCGTCCGGTTCCTTTATCTCGCGCTGACACTTTAAGAATGCCGTTGGCATCGATATCAAACGCCACTTCGATTTGAGGAACCCCTCTAGGGGCGGGAGGAATGCCCGTTAGCTGAAATTTTCCCAGACTCTTGTTGTCTTTCGCCATCGCCCGCTCACCTTGCAGGACGTGAATTTCGACCGAGGTTTGCCCATCCGTTGCCGTCGAGAAAACTTGAGTTTTGCTGGTGGGAATCGTTGTGTTGCGCTCAATGACTTTGGTAGAAACTTCACCCAGGGTCTCGATCCCCAATGAGAGCGGAGCCACATCTAATAGCAGCAGGTCTTTGACTTCTCCGCCCAGCACCCCTGCTTGAATAGCCGCACCCAGAGCGACGGCTTCATCAGGATTGATCGAGCGATCGGGCGCTTTACCATTAAAGAATTTGCGAAGAGCCTCTTGCACCGCCGGGACACGAGTCGAACCGCCCACGAGAATGATGCGATCGATGTCATCGGTTGTCAGTTCAGCGTCTTTGAGCGCAAATTTCATTGGCTCGATCGTGCTCTCTACCAGACTGGCGGCCAGTTCTTCAAACTTAGAGCGCGTTAGCTCCATTTCTAAATGTTTGGGGCCAGTGGCATCGGCGGTGATGAAGGGCAGGTTAATGGAGGTGCTCAGGGTTCCAGAAAGCTCAATTTTGGCTTTTTCTGCGGCTTCTCGGAGACGTTGCAGGGCCATTTTGTCTTCAGAGAGATCAATCGTTTCTTGCTTTTTAAATTCCTCCATCATCCACTGCACGATGCAGTCATCAAAGTCGTCGCCGCCCAAATGATTGTTTCCAGACGTGGCTTTGACTTCAAACACGCCATCACCCAACTGGAGAATCGAAACGTCGAAGGTGCCGCCGCCCAAGTCAAAAACGAGGACACACTGATCCTGGTCTTGCTTGTCTAACCCATAGGCTAAGGCTGCTGCTGTTGGCTCATTAATAATCCGAAGGACTTCTAGACCCGCGATCGTCCCCGCATCCTTGGTGGCTTGCCGTTGCGCGTCGCTAAAGTAGGCTGGAACCGTAATCACCGCTTGCGTAACTTCTTCGCCCAGATGATTCTCAGCATCCTGCTTGAGCTTTTGCAAGATCATTGACGAAATTTCCTGCGGCGTATAGTTGCGACCGCGAATTTGCACATCAACAGTATCGTCTTTGCCTTTGACACAGACGTAGGGAACACGCGTCCGCTCGATCTGAGTGTCATCCCAGCGCCGCCCGATGAAACGCTTGATGCTGAAGATCGTGTTTTCGGCATTCGTGACGGCTTGACGCTTGGCTAACTGACCGACGAGGCGATCGCCCGCCTTACCAAAGCCAACGATGCTGGGGGTCGTCCGTCCGCCTTCAGAATTGAGAATGACGACGGGTTGACCACCTTCCAAAACAGCTACGCAACTGTTGGTCGTGCCCAAGTCGATACCGATGACTTTTCCCATAGCTCGCGGTGATGAAGGTGTATGAAGTGCAACGTAGAACTGAGTCTATGTAGATTTATGCAATCAAGTCAGCAATCTCTCCGTAAAATTGCAAACAATTTACAAAGTTGGCTAACTTACTCCGAATTATTCCCCAACTCAGGCTTTTCTTAACATTTGAGTCCTGATTGACTGACAAAGCTATCAGCCCTCACGCTAACTCTGGTCTCTAGGGTCAATGGGAGTCAGCCAAGTTTTGTCCCCTCCTCCAGTGACAGAGGGCTATGGTGAGGGCAGTTCGGTTCATTTGGCAAACGATTTGTCAGTCAGCCAATATCAGTCAGTCCAAACCCTGCGAACTGCCATCCTTTGAGCAGTTGGTTTCGAGAGTAACATGGGCTTTCAGTCAGAGCAACTTAACGATCGCGCCCTGAGTCAAGAAATTTAACCAAATTCACTTATTCAGCCGCTGTTTCTACACTTCCACCATCTTCGGGAGGGGCTGCCACTTTTACCATTGCATGACGCAGCACCCGATCGCCCATCATGTAGCCGCGCACTAATTCTTCGATGACAGTGCCTTCTGGGTGCTCGCTGGTGGGCTGCCTCATGACTGCTTCATGTAGGTTGGGGTCAAACTCTTTGCCCTCCGATCGCATAGGGGCTACGCCAACCCGTTTGAGACAATCGACCAACTGTTTGTAGACACTCTGGTAGCTCTTGTGAATGTTCATTTCCCCGTCGTTTTGGGGTTTGATGTGCGATCGGGCCCGTTCAAAATTATCGACGACGGGCAGCAGTTCGTTGATCGTGTCGATCTTGACTTTGAGTTCGAGGTCTTCTTTCTCTTTTTGAGTGCGTCTACGGAAATTCTCAAAATCGGCCGCAATTCGCATGTATTGGCTGCTGCGGTCTTCTAGCTGCGCTTTGAGGGCTTCGGCTTCGCGCTCTTTGGCGGCAAAAGTCGATCGCAGATCCATAAAGGCGGCTTGATAATCAGTATCATCCGTTTCGAGGACTGCTTCCGTGGTCAATGGCTCAGTGTCCAGTTCAGACTCGGTTTGAGCGCCTTGGGGGGCTTCGCCATTGTCTAAATTATCTGAAGACTGTCCAACAGTTTGAGTGTCTTCTAGCTGCTTTTCTTCTTCGATCATCGTGCGCTATTCCCCTGTAAAAGTCGTTGGCCTATGGCTCACATTTTCATCCTACGTGAATTACCACAAACTGACTCACTCTACAGTGCAGGCTTCCCAATTCCTCAAAGACTGCCTCTACAAACTCCATAATCCCTTTGGATTTGTGTTCCTCCATCACAGAATTTTATTCTTAAGACCAAACTTTAAAGGCAATCGGCAGGGGCCGTTTTTGCTCGTCTGGTTTTCGTAAGCGCTACGGCGTGAATGGGCTGGAGTTTTGCATTACTTATTTGCATTACTTAAGCGAATACTTCAAAGAACAGAAAAAAGAGAGTTGCGTCTTGAAAAACTCCGACGAGAGTGATTGACACAGGGTATTATCTGTACTTAACTCGATCATCGCTTGGCTAGACTGCGAGTTCTCCTTCAGATTAAGCAGCATTTTTACGGCGGTCGATGAAGTTTCTGTAAACCTTGTACGGCAGTTAGCGCGTCTTTTTAAAGTTTTGTGGGAATACTCTATAAGGAGATCTTCGTTCATCAGCTATGACTAACTCCTCATCTCAACGGCGTGCGCTTGTTGTCCAAAGTAACCTTTCCCCATTTGAAAATAAGCTGGTTCAGGCTGGCTATGCTAACAATGAGCAACTTAAGCAGGCACTCACCGAATGTCGAAAGTCTGGCAGACCGCTCACCCAGGTTTTAGTCGATATTACTGGGCAGGCGCTTCCTCCAGATCTGTTGCGGCAGTACAAGAAGCAGCAGCTATTTGAGTTAAAGATTCTCTATGGAGTAGAGTCGCTCGACCCCGAAATCACGCAGGTCGCCACCAATCAGGTTAGTCAACTGATCGATACGCTGATCCCGATCGAGCTTTGCCGTCGCTATCGCCTCGTTCCTCTGTCGCAAAGTGACAAACAGCCGCCCTTCGTTTTGGTGGCAATGGTTGATCCTGATAATCTAGATGCCCAGGACGATCTCAATCGCATTTTACGCAACAAAGGTTTCAGTCTTCAGCGGCTGGTCATCACCCTGGAAGACTACAATCGGCTGATCTCCAAATACCTCGACGAGCAAGTTGAGCTTCAGAGACAGCTAGAAGACCAAGCGAAAGTAGACGTAAAATCTGACCTCGAAGGCTTAGAATCGCTTGCAGAAAGCGACGAGCAGGACGCTGCTGATATGGATCTGGATGCCGCTGATGCCGAGGCAGCCCCGATCATCGCCCTTGTCAACAAAATTTTGATCAAAGGGCTTCAGTTAGGAGTTTCTGACATTCACATTGAGCCGCAAGAAGAAACGCTGCGAATTCGCTTTCGCAAAGATGGTGTGTTGCAGTTGGCCTTTGATCCGCTGCCCAAAAAGATCATTCCCGCCGTCACCGCCCGCTTTAAAATCATTGCGCTGCTAGACATTGCTGAACGGCGCGTTCCCCAGGATGGTCGGATTCGACGCATTTATGACGGTCGTAAAATTGACTTTCGGGTGAGCACGCTGCCCAGCCGCTACGGTGAAAAAGTTGTACTGCGGATTCTCGACAACTCAGCTACTCAGTTGGGACTCGACAAGCTGATCACCGATCGCACTTCTCTCGAAACCGTGCAGGAAATGGTTAGCCGTCCGTTTGGTCTGCTCCTCGTCACCGGGCCGACAGGGTCAGGGAAAACCACCACGCTCTACTCTGCCCTCGCCGAGCGCAACGCTCCCGGTGTCAACATCAGCACCGTTGAAGACCCCATTGAATACTCTCTCCCCGGCTTAACTCAGGTACAGGTTCTTCGGGAAAAAGGCATGGACTTTGCCGTGATTCTAAGAGCCTTTCTGCGTCAAGACCCAGACGTAATTCTAGTGGGTGAAACTCGTGACCGAGAAACCGCTAAAACGGCGATCGAGGCCGCTCTGACAGGTCACTTAGTTCTTACAACCCTGCACACCAACGATGCGGCGGGAGCGATCGCTCGTCTTGATGAAATGGGCGTAGAACCTTTTATGGTGTCGGGTGCGCTGCTGGGTGTGGTTGCTCAACGGCTAGTACGGCGAGTCTGTGATGAATGTCGTCTGCCTTACACCCCCAGTTCGGCCGAACTTTCACGCTTTGGCTTGAGCAGTTCTAGCGAGACTCAACTGACACTTTTTCGGGCAAATACGTTACAACCTCACGAAATTCAAGAAGCGCGATCGCAGGGCACCCTTTGTCAAAAGTGTAGCGGCGGTGGCTACAAAGGACGATTGGGTGTCTATGAAGTCATGAAAATTTCGGAACGGCTGCAAACCATGATCAACGAGGGCGCACCCACTGAACGACTTAAAGAAGTAGCTGTCGAAGAAGGAATGCAAACTCTCCTTTCCTATAGTTTGAATCTGGTGCGCGAAGGGTACACAACGTTAGACGAAATTGAGCGCGTTACCTTTACTGACACTGGGCTAGAAGCCGAGCTACGCGCAAAACGCAAAACCTCGCTCACCTGTCGGGGATGTGGAGCCGAATTACAGCAAGAATGGTTAGACTGCCCCTATTGCACCACGCCCCGGTTCCAAGATTAGCCATCCAGCAATCTACCCGCATGTGACAGCAGTTCGTCTATCGCCGGGTAAACTTAAGTTCAACGACGTTGCTTAAAACTTGACAAACTGACCACTCCAAACAACCCCCAATTCTTAAGTAATCAAGGAGCAAACCGCATGGAATTGATGATTGAAGACCTGATGGAGCAACTCATCGAAATGGGCGGCTCTGATTTGCACCTGACTGCTGGTTTGCCCCCCTACTTTCGGATTAGTGGACACTTACAGCCGATCGGGGATCAAGTTCTCAGTGCTGAAGAATGTCAGCGCCTCATCTTCAGTATGCTAAACAACACCCAGCGCAAAAACCTGGAGCAAAATTGGGAACTGGACTGCTCCTATGGGGTGCGTGGGTTAGCTCGCTTTCGAGTCAACGTTTACAAAGATCGAGGCACTTATGCCGCCTGTTTGCGAGCCTTGAGTTCTAAAATTCCCAACTTTGAGAAGCTTGGACTGCCAGACGTAGTGCGAGAAATGTCTGAAAAGCCCAGAGGCTTGATTTTGGTGACCGGGCCGACGGGTTCTGGAAAAACTACAACGCTGGCAGCCATGATCGATCTGATCAACCGCACCCGCGCCGAACACATTTTGACGATCGAAGACCCGATCGAATTTGTCTATGAACCGCTCAAAAGCCTCGTTCATCAACGCCAATTGGGAGAAGACACTAAGAGTTTTGCCAATGCTTTGAAAGCGGCTCTGCGGGAAGATCCAGACATCATTCTGGTGGGTGAAATGCGGGATTTGGAAACGATTTCCCTCGCCATCTCTGCCGCAGAAACAGGTCACTTGGTCTTCGGCACCCTGCACACGAGTTCAGCTTCTCAGACGGTCGATCGGATGATTGATGTCTTCCCCGCTGAACGCCAAACTCAGGTTCGGGTTCAACTTTCCAACTCTTTAGTCGCTGTATTCAGTCAAACGCTGGTGTCTAAGAAAAATCCTAA
Source organism: Phormidesmis sp. 146-12 (assembly GCF_052939495.1). Classification (NCBI taxonomy): domain Bacteria; kingdom Bacillati; phylum Cyanobacteriota; class Cyanophyceae; order Leptolyngbyales; family Leptolyngbyaceae; genus Phormidesmis; species Phormidesmis sp. 146-12. The sequence continues at coordinate 9,458 of NZ_JBJPHS010000017.1, forward strand.
GCCGGGTGAGTATGGACGAATTATGGCCCAGGAAATCATGGTCATCACCCCTGCTATCTCTAACCTGATTCGGGAAGGAAAGACTGCTCAAATCTACTCCGCAATCCAAACAGGCGGCAAATTAGGCATGCAAACCCTGGAGAGAGTGCTGGCAGACCAGTACAAAGCAGGGCTGATTACGTTTGAGGCCGCAATGTCCAAAACTTCTCGACCTGACGAGCTTCAGCGACTGATTGGAGGTACGCCTGCCGGGGCAACTGCGGGGGCCGTCAAGCGCTAGACTTCTCTAGACTCTGCTCTCTAGACTCTGCGTATTCAATCTGCTCAAGAGAAGCTGTTAAAGCTCTTAGCAGAAGTTCTTCAATTTCGACACCTGCCAGCAGAATGATTAGGAAGTCTGATCATTCTTTTAGAACAAGGCTACTATCTGTAGAGTTCACTTTCTGAGCCTAATTCTTCATCTAGACCCTGAACTATGCCTACCTATGTTGCCCGCGTCCGAGACGCAAAAGGAAACGCCAAGCGAGAAAAGATTGTTGCTGACACCCTGGGAGAAGCCCGCTCTGCCCTGCGAGATCAGGGTCTTTTTGTTCAAGAACTTAAGGAAAGTGAAGGATTTAACGCCAACAACGTTCTTGATCTCAGACAAATTCAATCTTCGATGGCGACGGTTTCGATCAAAGATAAAGCCGTCTTCTCCCGTCAGTTTGCCGCCCTGGTCAACGCTGGGGTAGCGATGGTACGCGGGTTGGGGGTGCTGTCAGAACAATGTACAAACCCCAAGCTGAAAAAAGCTTTGGTGGAGATTAGCTCGGATGTGCAGCAAGGTACAAACCTTTCTGATGCGATGCGGAAGCACCCAGCCTGCTTTGACAATCTGTACACGAGCATGGTGCAAGCAGGCGAGGTTGGGGGCGTTTTGGATGAGGTCTTAAACCGTCTCGCCAAGCTGCTAGAAGACGTGGCTCGATTGCAAAACCAAATCAAGTCAGCAATGGCTTACCCCGTTGTCGTCGGCTTTCTGGCAACGACGATCTTCTTGGGGATGACGATCTTTTTGATTCCTATTTTTGCAGGAATTTTTAAGGAAATTGGAACTGAGTTGCCTGCATTTACTCAATTGATGCTCAACATCAGTGAGTTTCTTCGCAGCCCAAATGTAGTGATTTTGATCATCTTGATTCCCTTGGTCATTTTTGCTTATCGGCAGTATTACAAAACGCGGGTGGGACGCGAGACGATGGATCGATTCTTCCTAAAAATGCCGCTGTTTGGCGATTTGATTCAAAAGACAGCGACGGCTCGATTCTGCCGGACGTTTGGTGCATTGACTCGATCGGGCGTTCCCATTTTGACCTGCTTAGAGATTGTGCGTGACACATCCGGAAATCAAATTGTTTCAAACGCGATCGACGAAGCCCGCAAAGAAATTCAGACGGGCGGCATGATCAGCATTGCGCTTCAGAAAGAACAGGTGTTTCCCTTGATGGCGATTCAAATGATCAGCATCGGCGAAGAAACTGGGGAACTCGATAAGATGCTAATGAAGGTCGCTGACTTTTATGAGGATGAGGTGGAGCAAGCCGTCAAAGCATTAACCAGCATTATGGAACCGATCATGATTCTCTTTCTAGGCGGCATGGTTGGTAGTATCTTGCTTGCGATGTACTTGCCAATGTTTAAAGTGTTTGAGACTCTCGGCTAGTCGAGACGAGTTTGTCTTGTGAGGTCAGAGGTTAGACGTTGAGAGATTGGTTCAATCTTGCGCTCTAAGATCTTCTGGCCTCTTTTTATTGAAATGGGTTTAGAAAAATGTCAGTTCAAAAATCTCAATACGAAGAACTGTTTGCAACCTATAGTCAGTCTTCAGAGGCGATCGCGCTCCTTAAACGTCATCGTCCCTATCTAGAGCTTTTGCCCAGTATGCGTCGCCCGGAGGAGAGCGTCATTACGATCCCGTTACCGATCGTCAAGATTCGTCATGTAGTGCCCTCTCCTAACGGGCACTCGATCACGTCGGTCGAGTCGCTGATCTTACCCTGTGAAATCTCACTGCTGATGTGTGACCCAGAGTGGAAAATCAAGACAGGTCGAGAAATATTTGTTTTTATCCACCAGCCCGAAGAAGATTTTTCTGACCTGTTGGGTCGGTGGCGACGCACTCAAGTGCTACTAGGCAAGGATTATGAGTGGGTGCTGCCCCCTCGCTATCAGCACATTCTTAACGAAGGCGCAGAAAAGATTTATCCTCTGTTTGTTGTGTTTGAGGAAACGCCTGATCGCATCAAACGAGGACTCAAAGGCGCACATCTACCGTTTGTGACGCAAAATACCAGTGAGGAAGAAGCGGCGATCGAGGCCTCTCAAACTTCCGAGATTGCAACAACCGAGGAGTAGCTCTTTAAATCAAAAGCTTTAGTAGACTCTACTGTCATCTAGAAGCTTAAACTTTCTCAATCTGGAGAAGAATTCGTTTTCCGCTTAGACTGCATTCTTTGTCTGCGGCGGTTTGTAGCAATTACAGCCAGATCCACCGGAAACCCAGCTACCGGAATGACTTGATACTTACGGTCTTCCTCCAGCTTCTTGAGCTGCGTAAAGTCAACCCAGTGAATACAGTCTACGGGACAGGTGTCGATCGCTTCCTGGATAAGTTCTTCTGGATCGCCATCTTGCCGAATTGCACGGGAACGACCATAGTCAGGCTCAATGTAAAACGTGTTTCGCGCAACATGGGCACAATGCAAGCACCCAATACAAGTTAACTCGTCCACATAGACCCCCTTTTGCCGAAAGGCACCTCCCAACTCTGGCTCCAAACCCGATCGGGCTTCAGAATCACGCAGTAAGCCGCCAAGTTCTGGCTCTAGACCTGACCGAGCAGAATTATCTGGATTAGGCAGTTGGGAGGAAGTAGACATCAGGCACTCCAGCGTTGTAGCACGAGACGAATGGAGCCGTCTTGATGACGTTGCTGCTCGGCAACTTGGAAACCTTTTTGAGAAGATTCCTGGACGATCGTGTGATAGGCGTAGCGCTGGGTTACTTTGCTGAGAAAGTAGTCAATGGGGCTGTCCTGCTTCCAATACTGCAAATCGGCAACCAGTTCGTATTCCTGACCGTTCCACGCAAAACCAATGTCGTATTGGTTATCTTGCTCGATCACAACTTCAGCAGTGTGAGTTAGACCTTTGTACCCTCGAACGTCACAAGGGCCGGATTTCCAATCAATCTTTAAATCAGTCAAAGCAGACTTCAAAGCAGGAAGGTTACGGATCTGAGTTTTAATTTGGCTAAAGTGTGACATGGCTAGTTATTAACGAGTTGACTTGTTTTAATCGGACAGAACTTTTTACCAGTCGCTAAACGTCGCTTGAGTCGTGACGGTTGCTGACTGCTGAACGGTCGCAAAATATTCGGAAGTCTGCTCCTGCGTAATGACTTGGCCAAGTTGAGCTTCGATCGCTGCTGTGACCTCCGCGCAAGACGCTCCAACGATACCCGTAACCTTCTCCTGCACACGCCCGTCTGGAAATATCACAAACTCTAATGTTTCCATGCTTTCGACTCAATAACGATGGGACTTTTGGGCTGGTATCGTCGAAACTGAGTCAGTGAAGACCCACTCATTCCAACCAATTTTGACAAATCCACTTACTCCTAATTGAAAAGTTACAGAACTTAGTAATAGAAGAGAGTGGTGTCAGCATAAATGTCAGTTTCGCTTAACTTCAGATTGCAGTCAAGATAAGAAACCAATGAGTATTTATATAAAGATTTATAAACTGATTTTTAACATGCTTCTTCTGTCAGGAGAGGGAGATGACAGAGCGATCGTGGCTCCCACTCAAACCTACGTATGAAAGATCAGTTGAGGATAAATTATTTTACACCGTCAATTAGAAGCCCTCTGCATTAAAGCCAATTCATTATTATTCTTCGTTCTAGGCTTAACGTCTCAAACACCTTCACCTTAATCGTTCTATTAAGCTGGACTGACTGCTAGTAGGGGGTCATGCCCCATAAGGATTGCTAGAAGCCTTGAGTAACAATAGTTACTGTGGATGCTAATTCCACCGTGTTAATTGTTCTCTGAAGCTATGCAAACTGAGATGGTATCATCGATTCCTTTGGGAACTCTCCTCCGACAGCGCTACCTGGTCAAGCAGATTTTGGGTCAGGGTGGCTTTGGGCGCACGTATCTGGCGATCGATCAGGAGCGATTTAACGAATCCTGCGTCCTCAAGGAGTTTACAGTTCCCTATCAAGACGATGCCCTGGTCGAAAAAGCAAAGTCTCTCTTTCAACGAGAAGCCAGTACGCTCTACCAAATTCAGCATCCCCAAATTCCTCGCTTTTGGGCGGCCTTTGAAGATGAGCAACGGCTTTTTCTCGTGCAAGACTTTGTAAAAGGACAAACCTACCGCAGTTTGCTGCAAACGAGAAAGCTTCAGGGAAGGCCCTTTTCTGAAGCAGAGGTTCTCCACTTTCTCAACCATTTGCTGCCTGTTCTAAGCTATCTGCATGATCGCGACATCATTCACCGCGATATTTCACCTGAAAACATTATTTTAAGAACCCCGGACACTGGGATGCTGCTTGGGCAGGCATCGATCGACAATTTGCCTGCATCGCTGCCTGTTTTGATCGATTTTGGCGCAGTGAAAGAGGCCGCGAGTCATTGGCCGATCATTTCAGCGATCACCCGCGTCGGCAAAGTAGGATATGCGCCACCAGAGCAGCTTCAAACTGGAAATGTCTCTCCCCACAGCGATCTTTACGCGCTGGGAGCGACCAGCTTAGTTCTCCTAACAGGTCGAGAACCGCAAACATTGTTAGACAGTCAGACCCTTTCCTGGCAGTGGCAACCCTATGCAAGAGTCAGCGATTTGTTAGCGACCGTTTTGCAAAAAATGCTGGCGTTACAGCCCAATGAGCGGTATCAATCCGCACGAGAAATCTGGGCAGATTTGCAGCCTCTCATGGAAGAATCGCTACAAAGTACTTTGCTTAATCCGATCGCGGCCCTCCCTGACCCGGTTCATCAAGACATCGCACCCGCCGCTAGAGATATCAGCGCTCAGGTGAACACCACTATCAAAACAAAATTGTTTATGGCTAGTCATCCAGAAGGCGCACCCTCTCAGCCGCCGCCTAGGTCAAATGCCGCCCACCGACTTCATTCCCCTCGCAAGGTGGGAGTTGGCAGTGCGATCGCGGCCAGTCTTGTGGTTTCCCTGGGAATTGGAGCATATTTGTTCAAGATCACCCCGCCTCTGGGCACAACACAAGCGATCGACTTGCAGGCAACGCGATCGACACCTCATCTTCCAGCTAATAACGGACAACCCCAACGAATTGAGTTTCCGCCCAACGAGATTTCTGCAATGGTGCAGGGAAACTTGCAAGATAAAAACGCCCAACTCTACATTCTCGAAGCCTCACAGGGGCAGATTATGACCGTGACGCTAGAAGGATCGGGGGTCGTAATGGATATCTTGCGATCCAACGAGCAGCGTGTCGATAACTCTGCTTACCAAACTCGCAATTGGATTGGTCAACTTCCAGTGGATGATCAATACATGATTCGAGTTACGGGATCGGGGAGTTATTCGGTGGATGTCGCGATCACGCCTCTATCACGGACTGAATCTTCAGAAACGCAGCGTATTAAATTTCCGCGAGGCAAAGCTGAAACTACGGTTACAGGCACTACTCAGCCCAACCAAATTCGGCGCTATATCTTGAAAGCAAAGGGCAACCAGATTATGGGCGTGAAGGTTTTGCAAGGAAAACACATCACTTTGAATGCACTGGCTCCTAATGGTCAGCGGGTAGGTGGAAGTTCGCGTCGATCGCGCGATTGGCACGGCAAACTAGCAGTGGATGGCGACTATACGATCGAGGTCTCCTCCCCTAAAGTTGGAGACTTTGCCCTTTCTTTTGAGGTCTACTAACGCCAATTTTCTGAACTTCTAACGAACTCGTAGGGAATGCTGATCGTGAGCATCTCCCTTTTTTATTGGGACTCATTAAAAGCTTGGACGCTGCCATCTTGACCTAGTACAACCCGAATCACAACTGAACGGCTAGTTTTGGGGGGAGAAACAAAAGGCGAGTTATAGAGAGGCATCCCAACTTCGGGGCGATCGAGAAACAGTCCAGCCGCTTCGTTGAGGGGGAGATTTTGTTGTAGTGAGCCGTCGGGGTTGAGAACTAATCGGTACTGCAAATCTCCAGGAAGTCCTGCGGGAGGGTTCCAGCGCCCTTTGAAGTACTGTCTGACCTCAGCGACTTGAGGAATGGTGTCAAAAGCAGTGCTGTCTTTGCTGGGGGCTGCTGAGGCGGCGGCTCGTTCTTGCGGTTGGGCAGATTGAGCATCAGCGGGAGCGCTACTAACTCTGGCTCTAGGCTGACTAGGCGGAATTGGATCTGGAGAGGGATTCGCGGGAGCATCTTGAGGAAGAATTGGACTCACCGCAACAGAGCCTTCGGGAGGCTCGACAATTTTAATTTTTGGAGGCGTTTTGGGGGTCTGAGGAACCGTTACCTTGGCATCACCCGTAGCGCTTTGGGAGCCAGCAGAAGCTGGAGAATCGGGGATCGCCAGCGGGGGCGGAGCAGTAGGCAAGGGCAGAGGCGAAGGAGAAGCACTGGGAAGAGGTTGGAGGGCAAGACGCTGGTCAGAACTACTGGCTCCCTGACTCGTGGTTGGCGCTTGAGCCGTTTGGGACGTAGGGCGATCGAACAGTCGTAGTGCAGAAGTTGTCAACCCCACAGCAATCAGGAAGGTCGCGGCAATGCTCGTCCACTGGGGCGGATTTTTGAGCCAGTTGGGGCGATTTAGATTAGGCAGAGCCGTCACGTCAGCGGCGTATTCATCCAGCGCGGTTGCTAGATCCGCTAACTGGACAGCACTAAGTCGGATCGAAGCCCCAGTCTCTTCGGTGGCCAACGTTCCCAGAAATAGCTCGTGAGAGAGGATGCCTCTAGGCTGGATCGAAAGGTCTGCGGTGAGATCGGAGGGGGTCAGACTGGGAGAATCTACGACAGCGATCGGGGAGACCGTTCCATCCAGGGTTGCGCCAAAACGCTTTGCTAAGTGTCTGTCTTGTAGCAGCGTATTGGACTGGTTGAGAAATTGCTGAACGTAGGTTGTGACAGTCTGGCAAAGGCTTTCTAGCTGAGACCGATCGCCCCGCACGGTCATCCATTGGTCTTCGCTGATTCGAGGGTCGTCAAAACTGAGTCTGAACCGCAGATGTTTGAGAACCGATCGACCTGCCCAGCGCGAGAGAGGGGAGTTTTTGGCTGAGATTTCTAGCGTGCAGGTGGGCGGAGTGTACTTGCGGAGAACAGAGTTGGAAGACATGGGCAAACAGCAGGAATGGGGGTTAGGAGGTAGGAAGTGGGGTGTGGGGGATCGATCGCTCTAGCAGGGTCATCCACAGTCGCCGAACGCCGTTGGGGCTGCCATAAAAAAGCAGGTCGATCAGCAGTTTGAGTGCCAGATGAGTCAGGGTCTTAGTGGGGACTGTTTCTCCGTCTTCCATGCGTTCTTGATAGGTGTTGTGGAAGGCATCAAGGTAGTTTCCCAACAGAGAAGCTTCGTGGGGTTCGCGGTTTTGCTCGGTCAACTGTTCTAAAAGGGCAACGGCTCTACGAATCAGTTCATTATGCTCTTTTGCCAAATGACAGCTAATCAGAGAGAGCGCCCGCGCTTCTTCGACATCCAGCTTTTTGCGACCGCCTTGTCCTTTCCGCAAGGGACTGGATTGGCGCAGCCGCCAGAGAGAGACGCGATCAGCAATCATGGATTCTAGATTTAGATCAGTCGCCGCTTGCAGCATGGCCTCCGAACTGATGCCCGCGATCGCCTCCAGTGCCAGCAAGATCAGATCCAATTGGGCTTTGATGTTATCTAGCTGATCGGGGTCAGGCTGAGAAGTTAGGGGAAGATCTTCCCATTGGGGGGCGGGGCTGGCGGGCTTCACGGTAGAGGTCATGTTTTCAGGATATGAGGCAATCTGAGCTGGGGTGCGATCGTTACCAGTCTTGAAACAGCGACTTTCTGAGGCTAGGAAATGTTTCCGTTTGATTGCAAACCAATTTCAGTCTACCGATAGTGGTGTCGAAACTATTCACCCGATCGGCGGATTTGGAGGAATTTCAATCAATTAGAAAATATTGAGCCTTTCATTCAGCATCCTTCCATCGCCTACGGCAGCAGAACTTGTGTAAGAAAGTAAGCGATCGTAGCACTGCCGATCGGCACCGTCAGATTATCAATGCCGTATTTTGAGAAGGCTTCTAGACTGGCGGCGATCGCTCCTACAATCAGAGAAATCAGCCAGACTTGCCAAAGATTGCCCTGAGTGGTCAGCAAAATCGAGGCGCTGACGACAAAACTAATGACCGCCATTGCCGACGAGCCTTCCCAACTTTTTTGCATATTCCACAACTTGTAGGGATGGCGACCAAAGCGTTGACCAATAATGGCGGCAAATCCGTCTCCCCAAGTCATGACGAGAATGCCCAGGGCGGCAAATTGCGGTAGATTGAGCGTCCAAAACCAGGCGACCAACACCCCAATGCTGACGGCATAAAAGAAGGTGCCTAGACTCTTGCGGCCGATGCTGTTGATGCTGGGGAGAATGGGAACGTAGTACGAGAGTAGCGCGATCGCGCTAAAGACGATCGAGGCCGAAACGCCGACCCACATGGGAATCTTGAGCCACCAGGCGATCAAAATCACATTCCCGGTGCCAATGTGAACCACTTTGCGAACCATTTCAGAACCAGCCTGGGTAAAGCGATTGACACCTTCGGCGAGGAGGGCGACAATCGTCAGCCAAACCAACACGACGGCGACTTGAAATCCCAGATTTGAGAGCGGAATATTAGAACGTTGCAGCAAGGCTGACCAGGGAAGCACGGTAGATTCGGAGATGAAGTAATCCTCTCATTCTAGAGTTGAGCGCTGCTGGTGTTTGGATTCGACAAAAGACGCAACGATCGCGGCACTTATTTCTTCCGTAGAAGTTTGTATCTTCGATGAAGATTGTGTAAACGAGAGGTGTAGTCTTACTGAGCTTTGCTGTAATGGTGACACCCTCAGTTAATTTCTTCAAAACCGTAGAAAACTTGTAAGCCTCGATTTTAAGGTAGAAAATACGTGACTTTATTCAAAATTGCGTCCAGAGTTTCTCAGGCGATCCTTCGGATATCTGCCCAGCAGATCGCAGTGACGGCCCTACCGATCGCCTTGATGACAACATCCCCCAAAGCCGCAGAAGCCGCCAGTTTTAGCAACCTCTATGTGTTTGGTGACAGTTTGTCGGATGTTGGCAACACCCTAAATGCTACAAAGATTTTTCCTGCTACCCCTTTTTATACGCCTGGACGCTTCTCAAATGGGCCGGTTTGGGTGGAAGGCCTTGCCTCTAAGCTAGGAAAAACCGTTACAACTGAGAATAATTTTGCCTTTGGTGGAGCGAGAACGGGCAGCGATAATGGGTTGAATCCACTTTTTCCAGGGCTTCAGCAGCAAGTCGGCTCCTTCACTGCTAAGAACACGCAGGCGGATGGAGACGCTCTCTACATTCTTTGGGCTGGAGCCAATGACTATCTCAATGACCAGCTAAATTTTGCTGCGGACGGGGTGGCTGGAACGACGATCGGGAATGCGGTCACCAACCTCAGCACTGCCATCACCGACTTAGCTAAAGTGGGTGCCAAAAACTTTTTGATTCCCAATCTACCCGATTTAGGCAAAATTCCTCAATTCAATAAAAATCCTAATCCGTTGATTCCATCTGGTTTGAGTGCAATTACTCAAGGTCACAACACAGCATTATCTCTGGCATTGCAGTCGCTTTCGGCGAATCCGAATTTGGGCTTAAATCTGATTTCTCTGGACGTTTTTTCTCTGGTCAATCAGGCTATCAACAATCCTGCGAGTTTGGGCTATACCAACGTGACAGACCCCTGTCTGAATGCTCAACCGCCTTTGTTTAGTGGAGATTGTGGCACTCCTGACCAGTATTTGTTTTGGGATAACCTGCATCCAACCGCTAAGGGGCATCAACAAATCGGCGACTTGGCTTACTCAGTTCTGCAATCAAAAGCGCCTGGTAAGTCTGTGCCCGAATCTTCAACGGTGGCAGGTGTGCTAGTGATTGGAGCATTTCTAGGAAGTCGATCTCTCCGAGTTACCCGCAAGGGGTCGCTGCGCCGCAAAGCCGTCAGCAAGAAGCCAGCAAAAGCTCCTGTGGGGGTTGAGTAAACTGGGCGATCGCACTCCTCAAATGCTTTTGTAACGTCGATGGGGGCAAGGCTCCTTGCAGGTGGCTCCAGGGTAAGACTTGCTCCAGCGGCCAGTTTTCGTAAACGTAAAAATCGAGATCGGGAATCTGTCCCCGCAGTTCTTTGAAGGCACGACGGTAGCTGCCGAGGGAGTCGCCGTAGTGTCGGGTCAGTTGTAGCAGTTTGGAGAGACGACGATCGCCCCGCGACAAGAGAGCCTGGATCACTGACCAATTGTAGCTTTCGGGACGAAAATCAATGCCCTGGGGACGCAGTTGTTTTTGTAGAAATTGCAGCCGCTTTTCGGCTTGAGTGTTGACCCCAAACCACTGAAACGGCGTGTGAGCCTTGGGGACAAACGTGCTGCATCCCAGAGTTAGCCGCAGACCAGGAACAGACTTTTTGAGATTCCGCAACATCGTGACGGTCTGTTCGAGGTCGTCAAATTCTTCGCCCGGTACACCTGCCATGCCGTATAGTTTGACTGCGTTGAGTCCGCCAGCTTTAGCGTTGATGACAGCCTGAGTGATTTCGTCGTTAGTTAGCTTTTTGTTGATGATCTGGCGCAGGCGATCGGAGCCACTTTCGACAGCGATCGTGATCGATTTAGTGTCATGCTTCACCAGCGTTTGCGCCAGCTTTTGAGTGACGGTGTTAGTTCTCACAGAGGCGATGCTGACCCGAACTTGATCGTGCTGGGGCTGATTCAAATAATCCAATAAGGTCTCAAATTCGGGATGTTGTGTAACGGATGCGCCCAACAAACCAAGACGATCGGTGACTTTTAGACCCCGTTCGATCGCGGGGATTAGCGATTCCTCGACATCAGCAATCCGGAACGGGAGTGTCAAATAGCTGGCCAGACAAAAGCGGCACATTTCAGGGCAACTCCGCACCACTTCCACCATGTAGATATTCTCCCAGGCGGCCTTTTGAGTGACGACAGTGGAGGTCGAAAGCGTGTTACCTCGATAGGTTTGCTTTTCAATGCGAGGGGGAATGGTGGAATCGATCGCAGTGATTTTGTCAATCGGGCCATCAGCACGTTTATACGTCACTTCATACAAGCTGGGAACGTAAATACCAGGAACTTGGGCAAGGTGACGTAATTGAGTGTGGCGATCGTCGTGACGCACTTCTTGATATGCATTGATGAATGCATCTAAAACGATTTCACCATCGCCCAAGAGAAACACATCGAAAAATTCTGCGAATGGTTCTGGATTAGCCGTGAGAACCGGGCCGCCGCCAAATACAATGGGATGATGATCGGTACGATCGTTCGTACTTAATGGAATTTCTAACGACTCCAACAGATTCAAAATATTGACGTAATCCAACTCCCAGGACATCGAGAACCCCAGAATTTCGGGTTGGGAAGGCAGCGATTCATGCACATCGGTAAACAGCCGACTCACCTGCAAATCACTTCGCGCCGCCAGCGTTGCCCAGACCACTTGATAGCCCAAACTCGTGATGCCCACGGTGTACTCATTGGGAAAGGCAAAAATCAGTGGAATCGCCTCTGCGTCAGGCGTTGCAGGGGTAAAGAGGAGTCGTTCGGAGGGAAAAGGAGAAGTCGTCACAAATCAGCCTAGCGTGCAACAGTGTTTCGACAGGACATACAACCGCGATCGGTTTTTCAAATCTGTCTAACTCCAGCCTAGCACTCAGCTTTACTGATAGGAGTGTCCTTTTGATGACAGCAACATTTCATTTAGATATCAATTACCAACATTGAGGTTTGTTTGATAGCGGCGTGAGAAGTTTTAGCGCTAAAGAAAGCTTAATTTAGGGGGATTTTGATTTGAAATTCGGTGCCCTGTCCCAGTACAGATACACAGGTCAACTGCCCGTTGTGATTTTCTGTGACAATTTGGTGGCTGATCGATAAGCCTAACCCGGTTCCTTTTCCGGCTGCTTTGGTGGTGAAAAAGGGAGCAAACAAATGCGGTTGTGCAGACTCTGGAATACCAGATCCGTTGTCAGAAATTGTTACCACTGCAAACATATTTTCTACACTTGTGCGAATCCGAATGGCAATACTACGATCGCTCACTTCCTCTAGCGCATCGATTGAATTAGCCAACAAATTCATAAACACTTGGTTTAGCTGTCCAGCATAGCAATTGACGAGGGGCAATTCACCATATTCTTTCGTTAATTCGATTGCGGGGCGATTGGTTTGAGCTTTGAGGCGATGCTGCAAAATTAGCAGTGTGCTGTCAAGTCCAGCGTGAAGATCAGCAGGTTGTTTGTCGGTGTCTATGCGCGAAAATGTCCGTAGCGATGACATGATTTCGCGAATTCGACCTGTCCCCAGTCGCATTGAGGAGATGAGTTTGGGCAAGTCTTGTAGAAGATAATCGAGGTCGATCGCGGCTCTATGTTCCTCAATTTCAACGGGTGGTGGAGCCAGATGCTGTTGATAAAGTTCTAGATGTTTTATTAGATCGTTTAAATAGGTCTCAGCGTATTGCAGATTGCCCGTGATAAAGCCAACGGGATTATTGACTTCGTGGGCCACCCCTGCAACCAGTTGACCCAGACTAGAAATTTTTTCGGTTTGAATTAATTGTGCCTGAGTTTGTTGTAGCGTGTGCAAAGAGTGTTCTAGTTGAAGGGCCCGTTCTCGTTCGCGAGTTTCTGATTCTTGTAGGGCAGTATTAGCCGTTTGCAGCGTTTCGTAGAGCTTGGCGTTTTCGAGAGAGACGGCAATTTGAGACGATAAAAGAAAGAGAATCCGAAGTCGATCGCGCGTAAAAGCATGAGTCGTCTGGTTATTTTCTAAATAGAGAACCCCAAATAAAGCACTCTGGTAAACGATCGGGAAACACAAAATCGATTTGGGCTGATTGTCTAGCACGTAAGGATCAGTGGCACAGATTGAGTCGATCGTCGCGTCATGAATCAGCAGTTTTTTTCGAGTGCGACTGACATAGTGAACCAGCGACATCGGCACCGCTCGATCGATTGTTAACGGCACAGACTTGAGAATGGTAATGCCCGTTGGCTTGCTAACCGCTTGAGACATAATCGCCAACTCGCCCTCTGTTTGCAGTAAGAGCGTTCCTTTTTGCGCTCCTGCACTTTCGAGAACAACGCTCATTAAAGTTTCTAGCAAGCGATCGAGTTGGATTTCCTGTGAAATCGCCTGAGATGCTTTGAGAATTGCAGCTAGATCCAAAACTTGGGAACTGCTCGTACTGGTTGAAGAAATGTGCGTAATTGAGAGAGTCTGGTCTGTCGAAACAGATTCGGGAGGATGGTGAAGGTCTTTGAGAAGTCGAGGATAGCGCTGGTCAAGGTCTTTGAGTTTTGCCTTAGCTCCCCAATTTTGATAACCGCAGTAGGCTTCAATTAAATAAAGTTGAGCAAATTTCTCTTTGCCTTGAGCTAACCAAAACTTAGCTGCCAATTCATTAGCCAGGGCATAGTCTTGAATAAATTCGTTAGCCTTGGCGAGTGCGATCGCCTGATCATAAAGGTCAATTGCAGTCAGAGGATTGGCAGACGATCGCGCCATTTCTGCCTGCACTAAAAGATATTGATGTAAGAAGTTATCGGGGCAGTTTTCTGCCCAGATTTGTAATTGTTGTTGGTTAGTTGTCAACTGTTGCCAGTCTGCTTTTTGGTCGTCAGCGATCGCATCGGGATATCGAGCCGTGAGAATTAATGAGTAATAGAAATTAAACGCCGCTAATGAAATGCAACCTGGAAAATATTGGAGTAAGTTTTTAGCATTTTGAATACATTGCAAAGCGTCGAGGGGACGATCATATAAATATAAAATTTGTGCTTTAAAGATGAGATAAAATCCGATTCCGGCGGCACTTGATCGTGCTTGACAACCTGTTAAAAACTGTTGTTCGTCGAGAGTTTCAGTCTTAAATTCTAGAGGATTAGACTGAGTTGACTGAAGGTTAGCGATCGCAAGTTGACACGCCAACAGCATATCTTTAACCAGCGGATTATGCGTCTGTTCGGCAAACTTTAAGTAATCAGGAATTTTTGCCGCCAAAAAGTCTAAATCGACCCCTTGATACAACGAATTGATAATTTGATGTCCAATATTATATCCCGCAAACTGTAGCTCTCCTGACTCCAATCCGGCTTGATACCCTTCCATAAACGTAACGGCATCTTCTTTGAGCGGTCTCACCCAATGATTAACAGAGCCACCAATTACAAGACAGACTTTACACTTCTCTGCCTGGTCATTAAACTTCTCGCTTACCTTGAGACTTAGCTGACCAAACTCGTATCCCGCCTGATAGTTACCCAACATCGAACCGAGAATTAAACCATATTCAGAGTATCCATAAGTGGACTCAGCAAGCTGACCGTAATGAAGGGAAAGATTGACCAGCTTCATAACTGCTAGGAGCCAAAGATCATGATTTGAGAAATAAGTAGGCGAACCCAGCGCCATGAGTAATTTTGCGGCGGCTCTTTTCTCCAGGCTTACCATTTCTGGCTGATGAATTAGTGCTGCAATTTCTTTGTCATGTAAATACTTTTTGGCAGTCTCCAGTTCACTTTTTAGCGCCACTTGTAGATCTGAATCAGGAAGGTCGATCGCCAGCAGCTTTAGTCCCTCGCGTCCCGCTTGAATGGCTCGATCGTACTGAGCTTGTAGAGTGTAGAGGACAATCATCAATCGATAAACTTCTACTTTTTCAAGAACTGATTTTGCTTGTTTTAGAGTTAAGTCAATCAGTTGCTTGGATTCTTTACAATTACCAATTAAGTATTCGATTTCTGCCTGCTCTCGATGCACGGCAAACGTTAGGTCATAGTGTTCTGACCAGGAGTTGTGGAGATGTTGTCTAGCTTGATTGAGATATTCACTGGCGGCTGAGTAAGCGGCGGCACTTTTTGCTTTTTTGCCTGCTTCTAAGTTGAGGGTGGCTAATGTGATTTGTTTTTTAGAGTCGGTGATTAAAGCCTGACCAATATTCAAATGTTCGACCAGTTCAAAGAGGCGATCGCTGCATTCGAGCAGGCTCATGTTTGCGTAAAGAAGTTGACCAATTTGAAGGTGAACGGATTGCTTTTGGCTCTCGTCAATTAGGGCATAGGCGGCTTGCTGGACTCGATCGTGCAGGAATTGGTAGTTGAGGCAGATTAAACTGGCTGAGATAGTTTCTGTCTGAAAAACTTCGGGTTCAGAGGTTGGTACAATCAAGCCTTCTTGAAGGGCAGGTGAAAGAATTTGAGAGATCTCTAGAATAGTTTTTGAACAGATAGTAGACAGCGTTTTGAGATGAAATCGATTGCCAATACAAGCAGAAAATTGAAGAACTTCTTGAGTTGCAGACGGCAATTTCTTAAGTTTGCCAATCATCAATTCGACGACGTTATCTGTGATAGCGATCGCTTCAATTTCAGTAATATTCCACTGCCAGATCTTCTCAGCAAAATTGAATTTCAGCAGCCTTTCTTGATAAAGCGTTTTGAGGAATTCATTAACAAAAAATGGATTGCCCTCTGTCTTTTGCATCACCAAATTGGCTAATGGCTGAATGCTGGATAACTCGCCACGCAATGTATCAACAATCAAGTGTGTAACATGCTCCAAGGTGAGGGGAGCCAGTGTCATCTGCGCCGGAAAAATTGCAGCGTGCTGCAACTCTTCTAGCAAAATCATGAAGGGGTGGGCAGAGTTTACTTCGTTGCTGCGGTAGGCTCCGATCAAAAACAGGTGGCGAGTTTGCTCATCCGTCAGCACCACTTTGATCAACTTCAAGGTTGCCGAATCCGCCCACTGCAAATCATCTAAAAACAGGACGAGCGGATGTTCTGGCTGACAAAACACGCGAATAAACTGCTGAAATACTCGATTAAACCGATTTTGAGCCTCAATGGGGGCCAACGTAGCAACGGGCGGCTGTGAACCAATTATCTGTTCTAGCTCAGGCAGCACATCAATGATCACTTGGGCATTTGCCCCCAAAACCGCAGCCAGCTTGTTGCGCCATTGGTTGAGTCGAGGTTCGCTCTCGGTTAGCAGTTGTCGCATCAGCGATTGAAACGCAACCACGATCGCTGAATAAGGAATATTGCGCTGAAGTTGATCAAACTTGCCAGAAATAAAGTAGCCGCACTGCCGCACACTGGCGTGGTCAATCCCTTTGGTTAGCGGCTTATAAATCTCTTGAACCAGCGACGATTTGCCCACCCCGGAGTAGCCCGTCACCAGCATAAATTCGCTCTTTTGGCTGTGCATGACGCGATCGAAGGCGGTCAATAACTCAGCAACTTCGGCTTCTCGTCCATACAGCTTTTCGGGAATCTGAAAGCGATCGCACTGATCTTGCTGTCCCAGGCGAAAAGGGGCGATGTCTCGATGAAGCTGCCATTCTAGCTGACAGATTTCGAGGTCATGCTGCAACCCAGATGCACTTTGGTAACGATCTTCTGCCATTTTTGCCATCAGTTTCAGCACGATCGCAGACAGCATTTTTGGGATGTTGGGCTGGCGATCGCTGGGGGAGATCGGCGCTCTGGCGAGGTGACAATGGACGGTTTCGAGCGGATCAGAGGTCTCGAAGGGCAGATGATGCGTCAGTAGTTGGTAAAAAGTAACTCCCAAAGAATAGAAGTCAGTCCGATAGTCAATGCCGCGATTCATCCGGCCGGTTTGCTCTGGCGACATGTAGGGCAGCGTGCCTTCTAGCCCATCGGGACTGGTTAAGACTTGCGTTTCTTTGGGCAGGAGAGAGGCAATACTAAAATCGGTAATTTTGACTTGTTTGGTGGTCGGATTGATCAGCAGATTGGCAGGTTTGATGTCTTTGTGGATGACGCGATTTTGATGGAGATCGGAGAGAATTTGGGTGATTTGAAGGGCGATCGCAAAGAATTCGGCTAACTCTATGCGATGCCCCTTGCAGTAATCTTTGAGAGAAACGGCCCCAAAATCCTCCATCACTAAAGCCAAAAGATTGCCAGACGTTTCCAAACTGTAGGGGCGCACAATACTGGCTAAATTTAACTCGTTGGCTAAAGTGAACTGTTTGCGAAAAACCGCGAGTTCTCTAGGGGTTGAGTTTTTGTTTTTTAGAAGCTTAATAACGACAGGTTTTTGATCCGTCGATCGCTCTCCTCGATAAACCAAAGTTTTAGAGCTTTCGTAGATCTTATCTGCAACTTGGTAGCCCGGAAGGGTGAGCATGATTGTTCCTTGCGATCGAAGTGAAGTCTAACAGTTGACCCTTAGATTTCCCTAGATAACAGTCTAGCCATCAGGTTTATTTTGAGTTATTTCATGGAAAAGCCAATTTAGCGTGATAAATCTTACGAACAGTTTTTTACTTCGATAAAAGTTTAAGTAGATGGATATTAACAGTTTTATCAATTCGTTCGGCAATTAACTTAAACATTGCTCTGACTACGAAATAAGATAGATGAAGGAATGCATTTCTGATAGCGATCGTAGAACCAATAAACCACGATCGCTATCAAATTCTGAATCGATCAGGTGATTGCTCCATAAGTTAAGCCAAGTTGCTTAAGCCATTTGCGATAAGCCAGCGAAGCCCGATCGCTCGGTAGATGAAACTCAGCTTGGAGATCCAGCGGTAAGCGTTTGGGCTGATGAGATTCTAGGTTAGCGACATCTTGGAGAATCACCTTATCTTGAAAGGCGACCATCTCCGCTTCTGGAATTTCATGGGCATAGTTGAGCGCACCCCACATCCAACTGAGACATTCTTCTTCTGAGATAGGCGTAACACAATAGAGCAACACCATGTATTGCCCCTCAGACACTTCTTTACGCAGAGATGCGGTGAGTGGACGCAAGGCCCAGTAGTCATAGGAAGCAATTCCTCCTTGCCCGGTGCCATCGGGGTCAGGTTGCCAAATGCGAATGTCGTGCAGATAGAGACCATTGTCGTCGGTTGACACTTCATAATCTTCGATCACGGGTTGATCCGGTTCGCCAAGCAGCCCCGCATGGACAAACGGTAAATGGGCCACATCGAGAAAGTTTTCGATCGCTCTCAGCCCACTACAGCGACAATAATGCGGCCCACTTAGATAAGTGCGATAGGTGGAATCATTCCATTCTGAAAACGCCACAACCTCCTTTTGCGGAGCGCCCAACGAAACAAAAATCACGCCATACCGCTCCTGCACTTTGAAGGTTTTGACGCAGGCCTGTTTGGGTGGCACATAATTGGGATGAGCCGGGACTTTGACGCATTGCCCATAAGGGTCATACGCCAACCCGTGATAGGGACACACCAGCGTATTGTCTACCACTTTGCCTCCAGAGAGTTTGACACTGCGATGTGGACAGCGATCTTCCCAGGCAGAAATCGTCGTTTCGCCGCGCCAAAGCACTAAATCGGTTTCCATTAAGCGTGATCGCAACACTGTTCCAGGCTTTAAATCCTGCGAGCGAGCTAACGGATGCCAATCATCTAAGAGGACGCGATCACAAACTTTGCCATTGGTCTGATTGGATAGACGCACCGAGATTGCTTCAACCATTACACCATTCTCCAGAACACACGATTATTTGACTGACTTAACTTTGGACGAGTTCATTCCTCATCTCTCTCACCTAACGCTTACCTTTAACATACGGAATTCCCAACGCTGCCGGGGCCTCACTGCGACCTGTTCTTAACATCAGCACCACCAAGGTTAATACGTAGGGCAACATCAACAAAAATTCATAGGGCAAATCCTTAAAGCCTAGTGCTTGAATGCGATATTGTAGGGCATCTGCAATTCCAAATAAAAGCGCACCTATCATTGCCCAGAGCGGTTGCCAGCGAGAGAAGAAGACAAGTGCGATCGCAATCCAGCCGCGCCCTGCGGTGATATTTTCGGTAAAAATGTTGAGTTGAACGACGGTTAACACAGCTCCGCCCAAACCTGCCAAACCAGAACCGAGCATAATTGCCCGATAGCGAATCCAATTAACGCTCAAGCCCGAAGTTTCTGCGGCGGCTGGGTTTTCGCCCACGGCTCTCAGTTCGAGTCCCCAGTTGGTGCGAAAGAGCAGGAACCCACAGAGAAACACCAAAACTGCGGTGAGATAAACCATCGGATTGTGGTCGAATAGGATGTCACCGACGATCGGAACCTTAGACAATCCCGGAATCGCCCAGGACTCCAGACCTTTGACTCGCGCCCCAGACAGTCCCGTTTTTTGTCGAAATAAGTAAGCTGTAACGCCCTGACCTAACAGTACCAGTGTCACCCCTGTCACGACCTGATCGCTTCTCAAGGTGACGGTCAGTACGGACAAAATCAACCCCATTCCAGCGCCCGCCAACAAGCCAGCCAGTAACCCAACCCAGGCAGCAAGACTGGCCATTCCGGTCGCTTGTTCGACGCTGTGGGCTGCCATAAAGCCAGATAGACTGCCGACTAACATCACGCCTTCTAGCCCCAGATTCATCACGCCCGATCGTTCGGTGATGATTTCGCCCAAAACCGCCAACAGCACAGGCACTGCCAACCGAATCCCCGCCGTCAGCAGCGCTACCAAAAAGCTCCAGGTTAAGATTTGTTGCGCCATCGATCAAGACTCCCGTTGGGAAATTGCGTGACCTGCCAACACCAGAAGGACGACGATCGCCTGAATGACTTGCGCGATCGCAGAAGGAATTTGCAACACTACATTCAGCGATTGGGCCCCGACCATCAAGGCAGAAAAGAGCAGCGCTGCCACCAAAACGCCGACGGGATGAAGCTGTCCCAGCAGGGCCACGAGAATGCCACTAAAGCCAAAATTATCCGAGATATCACCCTTGAGTCGCGTGTAGGTATAGCTGACCTCGATCGTACCTGCCAGACCCGCCAGCCCACCGCTCATCATCAGGGCTATGAGAATACTACGACTCGTGTTAATTCCTGCACACCGCGCCACACTGAGCCGAGACCCCACCGCCCGAAGCTGCAACCCGATCGCAGTCCGCCACAGCAGCAGGTAAACGATCGCCACCAGCAAAACCGCCAGCCCCATTCCCCAATGTAGTCGAGTGTTCCACAGCGTCGGAATCTGAGCATTGACGCTAAATTGAGCCGATTCGGGTAGAAAGCCTTCGGGCTGTTGGAGTGGAACCCGCGCTGCATACTGAACGAGCAAAATGCCAATGTAGTTGAGCATCAGCGTACAAATGATCAGATTGACCCCGCGTTTGAGATAGAGCAATCCTGCGATCCCACTCCAAATCGCTCCACCCAAGACACCCGCCATCAACATCAAAGGAATCAGCCAGTAAGCCGCCAAATTTGGCAGATTTAACGCGACGACACTACTACAAAGCGCCCCCATGTAATACTGTCCTTCTGCGCCAATATTCCAGACGCGACAGCGAAAGGCGATCGTCATTCCCAATCCAATAATCAACAAAGGAGTGGCTCTGAGCAACGTTTCGGTCAAGGGTCGCCCTCCCCCAAAGGCACCCATCACCATCACACCATATGCCTGTAGCGGATTGGCTCCACTGATTAGCAGTAGTATTCCCCCCAGTATCAGCGCCAGCATTCCTCCCAGCAATGGTGCAAATGGTTTCAATCTCAGCAGAATTCCTTGAGCGATCGATTCCACTCTCGATCCCAAAACGATTTCATCCCTCATCCCTCATCCCTCATCCCTCATCCCTTCTTTTCTCCTCGCGCAGCGGAGCAAAGCTCTCCCTCATCCCTTCTTTCCTCCCTGCCATCAACAACCCAATCTCATTCACATTCGCGTGCGCTCGATCGATCAGCCCCACGATCGCTCCTTCATACAAGACGGCAACGCGATCGCTCAAGCTCAAAATCTCATCCAATTCGGTCGAAATCAGCAAAATGGCAGTTCCTGCATCTCGTCGTGCCAGCAGTTGAGCATGAACAAATTCCGTCGCTCCGATGTCCAGTCCTCTAGTGGGTTGAGCCGCGAGTAAAACCTGATGATCACGAGTCAATTCTCTCGCCAGCACAACCTTTTGAGCGTTGCCCCCAGAGAGTTTTCCGGTTTGAGTTTTGACCGATGGAGTGCGAATTAAGTATTGCTGAACCAGGTCGATCGCATGTTTGAAAATGTAATTTTGGCGTAGAAATCCTTTCCACTGAAACGGTGGACGCTGTACGTCTTTGAGAATCAGATTTTCTGCGATCGAGAACTCTGTCAAAATGCCCATCGACGTGCGATCGGACGGAATGTGAGCCAGTTCCTTCACCAAAATCTCACCTTGACGAATGGGACGCAAGCCGACGATCGCTTCTTCTAATTCTCGCTGACCATTGCCATCGACTCCCGCCAATCCGACAATCTCACCGGGACAAATCGCCAAATCAATTCCTCGCAGCGCTGGAAGATTGCGATCGCCCATTACCCAAAGATTTTTTAACTCGCAGGTGGGTGAGGGGAGAGGGGTGAGGGGTGGGGTGGTTTCGCGGCGAGAAAGGTTGACTTCCCGACCGACCATCATTTGGGCCAGCGACTGCTCACTGCACGCTTGAATCGCCACTGTATCAACCGTCTGCCCATCTCGCAACACCGTCACCCGATCGCAGACCGCCATCACCTCATTGAGCTTGTGAGAAATGAAGACGATCGCCGTTCCTTGGGCAGCCAGCGTTCTCAGCGTGACCATCAATTCCTGGGCTTCCTGGGGAGTCAGAACGGCGGTTGGCTCATCTAAAATCAGCAGATTTGCTTTGCGGTAAAGGGCCTTGAGAATTTCGACGCGCTGCTGCTCTCCGACCGAAAGCTGCCAGATTTGCGCCGCAGGATCGAGCCTCAATCCATACTGATCCGCCAATTTTTGTAGCCGCAGATTCAAGCGTTTTGGCGACTCGCGCAGCGGCGATCGATTCGCTCCCAGGACAATATTCTCAGCCACCGTAAACGGCTCAACCAGCATAAAGTGTTGATGCACCATCCCAATTCCCGCAGCAATGGCATCCCTGGGCGATCGCAACTTCACAGGCTGACCGTTGAGCCAAATTTCTCCAGCATCCGGCTCGTACAGCCCACAGAGAATATTCATCAACGTGGTTTTACCCGCGCCATTTTCGCCCAACAGCGCGTGAATTTCTCCAGCCTTCACTTCAAAATCGATCGCCTGGTTCGCCATCACACCGGGAAAGCGCTTTGTAATCCCCCGCATTTCTACCGCTAGAAAAGGAGTCGATCGGGCAAAAACCATCGTATGCAAATGAATGAGAGATCACTGAAATCGGCTTAGTGAGGAACGATGAACCGTTGTCAAATCCACCATTCCTCGTCAGCCTACTTGGGCACAAACGGCACCGTCAGTTCACCAGAAGCAATTTTGGCGCGGGTTGTTTCTAGGGTTTGAACCTGATCGCTCGTCAGCTTGTCTTTAAACCCTGGAGCAACTTCTACAGCGATCACCCCTTCTGCAATCCCCATTTTGTAATACTGATTGGTGAAGGATTTGGCTTTGGTGTCCTCGACCATTTTGTTAAACAACGGCTCCATATTCCAGAGCAAATTCACTGCGACTACCTGTGGGCCCAGCGGAGACATATCACCGACATAGCTTGTGGCATATCCGCCTTTGGTTTTGGCTGCTTCGATCTGCCCGATCGTCGGCCCTTGTCCACACCCAATCCAAAAATCAACGCCAGTTTCTGCCTGAGACAAAGCGGCTTCTTTGGCCTTGGCCACATCGTCCCAATTGCCAACGGCCGCACTGGTCAATGTGGCATCGGGTCGGACTGTTTTTGCCCCCGCCAGCATGGCCTCGCCCATTGAGTGACAAACGGGAATATCGAAACCATACAGCGCTCCCAGCTTGCCCGTTTTGCTGAGTTTGGCTCCCATCAGACCCACCAGATAAGCCCCCTGGTAAAAGGGTTGGTCATAATCCGCCACATTGGCGGCCGTTTTGTTGATTCCCCCGGCCCAGGCAAAATTGACGTTAGGAAACTCTTTGGCAACCTTAAAAACCGCGTCTCCGTAGTTAAAAGAGTGAGCGACGATCGTGCCATATCCCGATTCCGCATACTGCCGCAATACACGCTCAATGTCTGCCGGAGAAACGGACTCAGACACAGCAACGTCAATGCCTTTTGCCTTTAGGGACTGGGCAGCTTCAACGGCTCGCTGATTCCAGGATTTGTCCGTGGGCGGCCCATTGATGATCAAAGCAAACTTGGGAGCTTTTGAGTCAGCGGTGGGACTGGCGGCTACAGGGCTGGCGGTTGGAGATTGAGAAGTCGTCGGAGTCGAACTACAGGCCACCATCAGCATAAGCGGTGCCGCCAATACAAGACTTGCCGCTGTCTGCTCAAAGGTCTGAAAAAAACGTTTTGGATTCATCACAAATACTACCGGGATTAAAAGTGCATCGAAAGGCTGCTTAGATATTCCCCCGCCCAACTTGAGAAGTAAAGGGGGTTCAATAGATACTAAGAAGATTTGAGTGTATCAAGGCGGATGAAGCCTGTTGTGTAAGAAGCTATACTAACCCGATCGCGCTAGTCAATCATTTTCATTGCGTTGTCATTGCAATTTGCAGTTTGAACTCATTGCATTAGGGTTACTCTTGTCTCTAATTATCATTCCTCAAGGTGTTATTTTTTCAGTACATTGATTTTGAGTAGGGCGATCGAGAAGTTGCTGTTGACTTGAGAAAAATATTGAGAAAAAAGTTGAGCTTGTGATAGTGGTTGCGTTTAGTAGTAAAATGCTTAACCTATCAGGAGGAGTCCCGTAACTTTTGGGGTTAAGCTGGCTAAATTTCTAGACAAGCCAATCATTTTGACGTTCATCGAGCGATCGGGTGTTGCTATCAATTTTCTGCATGAATTGCTTTCTACGCTATAAAACCTGAATTAATCCTGACTTCACGCGAACTGAATTTAGCTTAATCAACTGACCTGCAAAGTTACTCAAGGATTACTTCTAATGATTAGATGTAAATGTCTTGGCGTGATGTTAGCTGACAAGCTGAATTGACTGTGAAGTTAGCCCAAGCCTTGAAAGGCGCTGTTGATCGTTTAAGGAATCTGCTGAATGTTTCGGACTAGCCGCAAAACTTATCGGTCTGGCTTCTCGTCCTACCAGAAGAAAAAGAAATCGCTGCCTCGCTGGTTGATTTTGGGGTCGATTCCATTGATTTTGATTGGCTTAGAGTTAATGGCCCGTGTGGGTGTTGGCCTCGCTGGCAAAACAGCAGAATTTGCAGCCTACGAAGGCGAACCTTTGAGCATGACGGCTTACCGCTTGAGGTATCTTGATCGCACCAATCAGCCCTACGATGGACTGCCCGATCGCGGCCGCCTCAAGGTCAGACGCAGTTCTCTGATGGGGTACAAACTGGTTGGCAATCAGCAAAGTAGTGCCTGGCGAATCAATGAGCAAGGGTTCCGAATGGAGCAGGCGATCGCGCCCACCAAGCCCAAAGATGAAGTGAGAATTTTTGTTTTGGGTGGCTCAACCGCATTTGGGCAACTGAGTTCTAGCAATCAAGCCACCTTTGCTAACCAACTCGAAACTCGCTTTAATCAACAAGTTGCGACCCAAAAAACAAACTCTGCTAAGTTTCGTCCCGACGTGTTGCCCTACTACGCCGACGAGTTGACCAAAGCAATGGCCCTGCCGCCTCGCATTCGAGAAAGCCGCTATCGAGTCATTAATGCGGCTGTCCCAGGATACGCCTCTAGCAATCAGCTTGCTCAACTCACGCAGCAGGTTTTGGCTTACAAGCCCGACTATGTAGTGATTGTCGATGGCTATGCCGATTTGTTGTTGCCCAGTACTCAAGAAGGAGCCGACGTTCCGGGTATTGAGGGGATGTTAGAAAATGCTTCTGGACACTTCACGGCTGCCCTTTCAGAACGGTGGAAATCCTGGTTTAACCAATCCTATCTAGTCAAGAGCATTCAATACTGGCTGTTGCGTCCCCAAGATGCCCCGGCTCCCATGATTCCGCCTGATACAGGAGTCGCGATCGACCAGCGCCTGCCCACCGACACAAATGAATTAAACCGTCGCGTGTCTCGCTATCGCAATAATTTAGAACAGATTGTCCGTCTGACCACGAGCGCCAAGATTCCGCTAATTGTCGCCTTGCAACCCGAAATCACCAGCCGGACAGACACGCTGACTCAGCGCGAGAAAAAGATTCTTAGCCAACTGGGGTCAAGCTATCCGCAGCAAGTTAAGTCTGGATATAAAGAACTTCAGCAGTCGATCGCACAGGTCAAACAAGCCTCTCCTCAAGGAGTTACCACCCTCAATTTGTACGATGCGACTGCCAGCCTCAAAGACGATGCATTTCACGATCCGATTCATCTCACTGATAAGGGCAACGAAGCGATCGCCAACAAGCTCTATGAGTCGATGGCAAATTCGCTAACCGTCCAGCCTAAACCGTTTGCCCAACCAGAACCACCTGTAAGATAGTACGGCCGACTAGATTGGAGTTTCGTCTCTGGCTTGAGAAGTGGGATTTCGTCGTTTTGAGGTTTTTCGACCTTTGAGAAACTGTGTTTTTACAACTTCAAAGGCCTGCTTGTAGATCTGAAAGTCGGAGGGCTTTTCAACATCGGGGACGCTGCGGGTGACATAGTGGAACGCATGGAAAATCGAGTTGAGTCCGGCGATCGCGTCTTCCATTGGAATCGGGCGGGTGACAGACGATCGCTCCACTTTGATGATGTAGTTTAGTCCGCCTAACTTTGCCAAATTTTCTAGCTTGTTTTCGTGGACGAGTCGAGCAACTTTGGTCAGGTCAGCCCCAATCACACTGGCAATTCTTTTGGCGGTTTCTTCGTCTGGGCCACTGCGTTTGAGACAGATCCAGCCCAGCCCGGCACGAGAAATGTTGACCTGTCGAGCAAGCTGACTCATATTGGTCTGCGGGTTTTCTTCAAGGTACTGTAAAACGAGTCGTCCAAAAGCTGAACAGTCTTCAGGACGCAACTTCAGAGGATTCATGTCAGATCTTAAGACTGGAATTTCTAAATATTTTGCAACATGGAGAAGAGTTTTTAGTATACTTGTTCCTTGCGGAAAGCTGCATTCTCCCAAGGATGGCAAAGGCAGAGCCAACGATAGCCCTGCCCAAAGAGTTTTCAACGCTGTTTTAAAACGCTGATTACAAGTTGACGTGGATTCAAATCAAGTTTTGCTTCCTCATTCAACCCTTTGATCCTGCAATCTTGCCAAAGTTGGGAAATAAGGGTTCGATCTGAAATCTCGTCAGGCTAAATCGATCGCTGTCCAGAGCGCGTGTCTATCCCTTGATCGACAACAGGGCGACCGTCTGTATCAACGTCTAACTCTTCACGGCGCAGTTGCTCTTCCGCTTGAACCGTTTGCTGATCAACTTCTTTTCTCACGGTCACTTCTTCGCGCACAAAGGCTTCTTTGCGAATGTCAGGCGTTTCTTCGTAGACTTCCACTCGCGCCACTTCTCCTTCGGCAAAGGCACCCGCATCCGGGGCAACCGTTCCCGCGTTAACGGGAGTCGTGCGCTCAATGACCACGCGCTCTTTTTCAACGGGGACAGAGACTTGTGTCGTTTCGGTTTCGACGCGCTTACCGATCGCCACTTCTCCAGTTTTTTGGCGAGTCTTGCTGGCGATCAATCGCTCTTCATAAAGTCTGAGACTCTGGTGTTTTTGCTCGTCAAGGTTGTAGAGGTCGGGTTCTCGATCGTAGGTGTAGCTGTTGCGATCGTACAGGGGAGCATCTAGCGGAGCCGAGTTTTCTACAGCAGCAGGACGATATACGCCTCTGACTTGTTCTTCCTGGTCGTAATCGATCGCGGTGCCTTCTTTATATTCGGGAAGCGCTTCGACCTGGGCACGAGTTAGACCGTTGGCATGAACGCAGTGAGCCTGGTTGTCAATTTCGGCACGACCGATCGGAAGTAAAACATTTTTGCCCAAAATCCAGCCGCCTGTGTGAATGACTAGATAGCGAAATTTGCCAGCGTCATCAACAAGTAAATCTTTAACTGCACCCACTTTTTCGCGGCCAGAGTAGAGGTCATACTCCAGGATGTGTTGTTCTTTGTCAAAGTGTTTGCGGTAGTCAGGATCAAAATCTTTAATGGAGTGAAGTGGCATCTTTTGTGTCCTATGTAAAGTGTTCGTCTTAGTTTTACTTAAAACTAGAAGTTGAGAAATCACACTTCCTCTCTCTTAAGTCAGATTGCTTCGGATTTTATAAGAGGTTTTAGAACAGGGCGAGAAGACCTTCTTTTAGATCCCTAGGAAAATAGTTGTCTACCTCATAAGGCTTAAGCAAACTGTCCCTTGGGCGAGAGGAAGGTTTAAGTTCAATTCGATACGTTAAAAAAGTTTGTCAACCACTTTGAGACTTATTATGAAATTGGCTATTCGTTCTTTTTGTCAAGCTATCGTTTTAGCGATCGGAGTCACCATTCTCAACAACACTGCTGAAGCGATCGCCGCTGAAAGAGTGACTTTGAAATACAAGATTTTTCGAGAATCTATCTCTGTTCCTCAACTGGCGACCTTTGCTAAAACGGGCGAGATTTCTCAATCTTTGCGGTTTTATCTAAATGCGACTCGGCAAAACCCAGAAGATGTCAGACGAGTCTTAAACCGACCCATTGATGTGAATGTTGTAACCCTCGATCGTACGCTCAACAGTCGAGTCGGAGAGTTGCTGCTCGACCAGATTGGACAAGCCATTCACCCACCCGTTGAAGAAGTTAATCGGCAGGCACTACGATCGGCCTTGGTGTTATCGGCTCAATCAGATAATCAAATCTCACTGATAGAAGTGCTGCAAAACTATCCGACGGCTGAGGTCGAAGTCGAGGGCGAACGGCTGGTGCAAGCTTATCGCCAACTTAGTGCACTGAATGGTCGTCTTCGCAATGTTGCAGAAGAGTTAATTAGACGGCTGTAATCATCCGTTAAATCTGTTGATTTAGGTTTGCTGAAATCGCAGCATCTTCTCTAAACTTTGATCAAGAAATAGACTTTTGACTTTGTTGGATGATTCAGTTTTTCTTCTTTTGGAGCAACTCAAATCGTCAAAAAATTGCTCGATCTCTATCTCAATTGTGAGAGCCTTGAGCACGATCGTCTTGCTTTTGATAGAGGAACAGCCTATCTAAATAGCGATGGCTTTTCTGTCTAGAAGAGAGTTAATGATGATGTAGCAACGAAGTGTTTTTACTTTAGTTTGCAAACTTAAAGGATTAGGAGAAAAAGAACATGGCTTTAGGTCGTCAAGACAATATGATGAGCAATCAACGTGCAGTGGGTGTATTTCCAACTCGTCAGGCCGCCGAACAAGCGCTCCACGAATTGAGAGACTCTGGCTTCAGCATGGATAAGGTTTCTGTTATCAACAAAAATGCTGATCATAGGGATGGCATGTCGGGTGCAGAAGTCAGTGATCGCGTTGGCAACAAAGCAGACGAAGGCGCAGGAGTCGGAGCGGTGTCGGGTGGGGCACTCGGTGGACTCACAGGTCTGCTGGTTGGACTGGGAACGCTGGCAATTCCGGGAGTTGGCCCAATCATGCTGGCCGGAGCAACCGCAACTGCTTTGGCAACGACGGCTGCGGGTGGTGCGATCGGAGCCGCTGCGGGTAGCTTGCTGGGCGGATTGGTCGGGCTGGGCATCCCCGAAGCAGAAGCCAAACACTACAACGATCGCATCACTCAGGGTGGCTATCTTGTAATTGTGGACGGCACTCAAGATGATATTCGTCGCGCTGGAGCTATCTTGAGCCACCGAGGAATTACAGACTGGGCGGTGTATGGTGGTTCTTCTGAGTCTCGAATCGACGCAATGCCTGTGGCTCCGGTGGCCACACCTGTACAAGCGACTCGTCAAACGGCCCCGACCACTGACGCTGAATCAATCAACCTGTATGAAGAGCGTCTCGTGGTTGATAAAGACCGGGAAAAAACTGGAGAAGTCGCGATCGGTAAGCATGTCGAAACGGAAACAGCACGAGTTTCTGTGCCGATCGAGAAAGAGCGGGTTGTCATTGAGCGCACGACCCCGGTTAGCGCTGAAGCGGTCGTTCCGGGTGAGATGGCTTTCCAATCAGGCGAAACAGTGCGGGTAGAAGTCTACGAAGAAACGCCTGACATTCATAAAGAAGCCTTTGTGCGCGAAGAAGTCACCATTCGCAAAGAAGTTGAACAAGAAACCGTGACGGCTCAAGAAACGCTGCGTCGCGAAGAACTGGAGATCGATACGGAAGGTCGTCCCGTTGTGAATGCCGATCGTAACTTGAACGATCGCATCTAGTTTCTGTGTCGGCGGCCAGGTCAGCCCTGATCTCGCTGCCGATTACCTTTTCATTCAAACTAATCGGATTACTAGGACAATGAAAAAATTTGCATTTCTTCTATTTAGCGGTGTTTTGGCGATAAGTGTGTCAGCCTGTGGGCCAGCTAAAACCAGCAGCGAGGCACCCAACACCACGGCGGAGGCTAGTCCAAACATGGAGAAACCGACCGCTCAAGCCAATCAAGATGACGCAACGAACGAAACGCGCAGAAAACAATTGAATTCTGATATTCGGGCTGCCGAAGAGCGCAACAAAGTAGCGGGTGATCAATCGGTCAAAACTAATAATGACCTACAAAGTCAGGTGCGATCGAAGCTAGAAGCCAACCTGCCCGCAAGTGCTTTGGCGGTTGAAGCAAATGAGGGTAACGTTACGGTGACGGGAACCGTTGTCAACCAAGCCCAGCTTCAAAAGATCGAATCGCTTGCTAAAGAGATCAGCGGAGTCAAAAGTGTAGATATCAAAGCAACGATCAACACCGCCGCGAAGCCAGCAGCACCTAAGCCCGGATCAGCTGATCTAACTAAGGAGTCTACAGGAGCGAAGTAAGCTTTCTGGAGTCCTGCTTGATATAAACAAATGCAGAATGATGAATCCTAAATGCATGTTGTGTGATTCATCATTCTGTAGGTTTAGCAAAGACTAATGTAGTGCCCACGATCGTTCAGGTTGTGGGTTCTGTTTTGGTTAGATAAGAAGATTCACCAAAGCCCAATACAAAATCAACGTTGAGATAACACCCAACCAGAGATAAGTTTGTTTCACGACAAATCACCTACCTAGACTTATTCCATTCATAAGCTAGACAAAAAACTAGCATTCTTCATCTATCGGAAAGCTGGAATGTGTCTTGTTTGAGTGGAAGCGATCGTGACTTCACCAATTAAAGTTTTTGAACCCCAATAGTTAACTCAAGGAGTCGATCGTATACATGCGATCGAGCCTCAACAAGGTTTCTAACAGCATTTCTACACCTTGAACACATTGTTCGGGTGACGTGTACTCATCTTCCGCGTGGCTGATCCCTGCGTGACTGGGGACAAAAATCATGCCCATGTCGGTAAAGAGTCCCATTTCTTGAGCATCGTGGCTGGCGCGGCTAGGTAAATGACAATAGCTAAACCCTTTCTCCTGGCAGATTTGCACAATTACATCTTGAATTTTGGGAGTTGCCAAAACTGCTTCAGTGCGGAGAATTGGAGCGGCTGTGATCTCGGTTTGGGTGGCGGCAGCGATCGTGTCCAACTGCTCCATGAGTTGAGCGGACAACTGTTTGAGATTTGCCAAATTAATGTCTCGCATGTCTACCGTCAGTTCCACCAGTCCGGGCACGATGTTGGCCGCGTTGGGAAACACATTCAAAGCGCCCACGGTGGCGACTTGCTGACCGGGTGTATTCTTAGCCAGCCCATTCACGGCTAGAACAATTTGAGCGGCGGCGACCAGCGCATCCTGTCGAAGATCCATTGGCGTAGTGCCCGCATGATTGGAACGACCTTTGACAACGATTACATCGCGGTGTTGCCCCACAATTCCTTCGACGACTCCAATTTCTTTGCCCTGATGATCGAGAACGCCGCCCTGCTCGACGTGTAACTCGACATAAGCCGCAACCTGGGAGCGATCGCGTTTGGCGGTCTGCAATTGTGACCAGTCTCCGCCGACTTTTTTGAGGCAAGTCTCGATCGCCGTTCCATCGTCTCGTCGGTAGTATTCAGCTTCTTCAAATGCGGTTCCTGACATGGCTTTGCCGCCGATCATGCCGCCTTCTTCGTCGGTGAAGACGATCACTTCGAGGGGGTGATTCATCTGAATCTGGTTGTCGCGTAGGACTCTGACGACTTCGATTCCGGCTAATACGCCCAGCGTGCCGTCGTAGCGTCCGCCTGTAGGAACGGTGTCAATGTGCGACCCGGTGACCAGAGAAGGGGCCTCAGCGACCCGTCCGGGGTAGGTGCCAATTAAGTTGCCAGCCACATCAATTCGCGTGGTCATGCCTGCTTCGACCATCCACGATCGCACCAACTCACGCGCTCTAATATCTTCTGGACTGTAAGCAATGCGCCGCACACCCCCGTTAGAAAGTTTGCCGATCGCGGCGAGTTGATCAATTGTACGGTTGAGGCGATCGCTATTGATGAGAGAAGTCAGAGTCAGAGTCATAGAAAAGTTTTGAAGGTTGAGGGTTGGAATTAATCGGTAATTAGTGATTAGTCAGGAGTGATTAGTCGTAAATCAATTACTAATCACTAACCACCAACCACTAACAAACTGATTTAGAGCGGCTATAGTTCATTCAGTTTGGCGGCGCGTAAAAAATTGAATACCAACTAATGCTAGTCCAATCATCAAAAAAGAAAAGGCAGTTGTGAGCGTGCCCAGGGCATAAAGTGACGGATTGGTGACATTGGTGGTCATGCCAAAAATTTCGAGCGGCAGCGTGTTTTTTTCACCTGAAATCAATGAGGTGCGGGTGAATTCGTCATAGGACAAGGTGAACCCAAACAGCGCCACTCCGATCAGGCTGGAACCAATGAGCGGTAAGACAACCTGCCAAAACGTTTGACCGTCTCCTGCGCCCAGATCTCGTGCAGCTTCTTCGTAAGATGGATCAAATCGATTGAATACGCCCACCATTGTCAGAAATGCGAAGGGCAACGTCCAGGTGAGGTGTCCTGCTAATGCTGAGGTGTACCATTGATTAGGCAGTTTGAACAAGCTAAAAACAATACCAATACCCAAAGAAATGAGAATGCTAGGAACAATCAAACTGGAAATGGTGAGATAAAAGAACAGGTTAGAGCCAATGAATCGTTTGCGGAATGCCATCGCAGCCGGAACGCTAATCAGTATCGTCAACGCCATAACCAACAGACCGAGCGTGAACGATCGCCCAAACGCTTCGACAAAACTTCCGACGCGCTGCTCTCCAAAAACGGCACCAATCCAATAAAAGCTAAATCCTCGCATCGGAAAAGTTAGTTCACCTTCGGGCCCTTGCAGAGAGAGCAAAAAGATCGCCGAAAACGGCCCATACATAAACAGCACAAACAACCCAAAGAACGCCGCCAACAAGTAAAAAGACAACGGGCGCTTTTTCATCGCTTATAGCTCCTTGCGAATGTCAACCACGCGCAAAATTGAGAACACCAATAAGAGGGTAATGGCTAACAAAATGACTGCGTTTGCGGCGGCTAGGGGATATTGCAAACTGCCGATTTGATTTTTGATCAGATAACCGATCGACGACGACTGTCCCCCACTCATCAGACGAACTGTTGCAAACTCTCCCATGACTGAGGTGACGACAAAAATGGTGCCGATCGCAATCCCCGGAGCCACCAACGGTAAGATAATTTCCTTCTGAATCTGAAAGCCAGAAGCTCCAGCATCTTCGGCGGCGGTAATCAGAGCGCGATCGATTCGCATCATGCTGTTAACGACCAGATAGCAATAACTTCCCGCAGCGACTTCCAGGTTTAAATTCTCAATCGCTGTAAAGCTACCGTATTTTTTGGTCACCGATCGCAGAGCAACCCCTTGAGTGCTGTTAAAACTTTTGACAACAGGGTCGCGCTTGGTGGATGGGTGGGAAGTTTCTGTCGGCATGGCTTCTCCAAGTTAGAGGTAGGAACTCACACATTCCTAAAGTCAGGATCTCATAGAGCAATTTGGGAAAATGTGACAATTTATGCAGAAGTTGAGCCGACTCAGGGCTTGTATCGCATAGATAAAGCTCGATGATCAACCAACTTCTGATTCTTTCAACCACCCCTGACAACGGAGGTAAGTGTTTGATAGGATTATTGCACTCAAGGCATGTAGACTGTATACCGTCTTCGATAAATAGTATTGTGTTTTCCTATACATTTTTGTGGCTTGGGCATCTGACTTTATGAGAAAGAACCGACGTTAAGGACTGGATCGAGCGTTCACAGTTCTCAGGAAATTGCATATACAATTTGCTTCCGCTTGCAAGGTGAAGGAGTATTATTTTGACCCTATCTCCGCGATCGCTACAGCGCAGTTTGTCGCTTCAAGAACAGACCTATCAAGCCCTCAGAAGTGCGATTCTGGCTGGAGAGCTAGTACCAGGAGCGAGACTGGTCGAAACTCAGTTAGCCAAACAGCTAGAAGTCAGTCGGACTCCGATTCGGGAAGCATTGAGACAGCTTCAGCAGGCAGATTTGGCCATGCCAGACGCAAATGGAACGTTGCGCGTAGCCACCTTTTCTCAGAGTGACGCGACGCAGCTTTATGATTGTCGGATCGCTTTGGAGCGGCTATCTGTAGTAGGAGCCTGTCAAAACGCCACTCAGCAGCACTTTGAAGAGTTAGATGTGCTAGTCATGCAGGCCGAAAAGATGGTCGAGAGCAAGCGATCGCACTTCAACAATTACCAACTGTTGGATCTGGATTATCAGTTTCATCGACTTCTAGCCAAAAGCTCTGGCAATCTGTGGTTAATGTCGCTGCTCGATCAAGTTTTTGATAAGATGGCGCTGCTACGAATTCAAACCATGCAAAACAATCCCCAGGTGTTAGAAATTCGGATTGAGCATCGTCACATTTTTGAAGCGATCGTTCAGCGAAATGCAGAAGCGGCGATCGGCGCGATCGGGCAACATCTGGCAGCCAGTCAAACACGAGTCATTCGAGAAGTGCGATCTCTGCAAGAGAATGTAGTAGAAGGGTAGGGGGAATGAAAATTTCCTGCGAATCGATCGTCTACTATTGAATTCTTTTCACCATGACAGCAACCAATTCTGCGGACACTAAGCGCGTTTTTATCTGTGGCTCGGCGCTCAAAGGGCAGCCTGATCACGGCAATCTGCAATCTGCAACGTTTCTGCGATCGGCTAATACCCAACCGTTATATCGTCTCCATGCCGCACAAGAAGGCTGGCACCCCGCGATTTATCAAGTCGAGGAGAATGGCATTAGCATTCCGGGTGAAGTGTATGAACTAACGATCGCTCAGTACGATTATTTAGTCTCTACGGAGCCGCCCAATATGTATCCAGGCGATGTCATTCTCGAAGATGGAGAAGTCTTGACAGCGATGCTCTATCCGCGTGATCTGGTTGAAAAATATCAGTGGGTTGACATTTCTGATCTGGGTGGTTGGGCAGCTTACAAGAAACAATCTGCAACGTAGTTGTTCTAAATCTAATGAACATCCTAATGAGTTGTGGGAGTTTGGTGGTTAGTGATTAGTCGTTAGTGATCAGTCGCAAACTAATGGCTCAGAACTAAAGACTAACAACTTGACCATTTCAAGATTCTCACAACTGATTTAGGATTTCTATCGGTTCATCTAACGCTTTAACTTCTGATAAAAATGCTGTCTCTAAATCTGTAAATGACGATCGACCACGACCAAAACTTCAAAGAACTGATCTCCACTTTCTTTTTAGAGTTTTTGGAACTGTTTTTGCCTGAGATCGCTAGGACGATCGACCCCAACTCCATCACCTTTCTACAACAAGAATACTTTGCTGATCTGGTTGAGGGTGAGGAGAAAATTATTGATCTGTTAGTAGAAGTTAAACAAGCGGGACGAGATGCAACCTTTTTAGTCCACATTGAAGCGCAGGCATCCAGTCAAGCTCACTTTCACCGCAGAATGTTTTATTACTTTGCAAGACTGCATCAGCGATATGTGAAAGACATCTATCCGATCGTGATCTTTTCCTTTGATGAACCGTATCGAGTAGAAGAGAACACTTACAAAGTGGCGTTTCCGACGCGCAAAGTGCTGGAGTTTAGTTTTGAGTCGATTCAACTCAATCGGCTAAACTGGCGGCGCTATGTCAATCAGCCCAATCCAGTGGCGGCGGCGCTGATGGCAAAGATGAAGATTGCGAAGAAAGACCGCGCTAAGGTCAAAGCAGAATGTTTACGATTGTTGGTGACCCTGCGCCTCAATCCTGCTAAAACCCGATTGGTTTCCAAGTTTGTAGACACGTATCTCCGGCTAAACGTCAAAGAGGAGCAAAGGTTTCAATCCGAAATTGATAAAATGAATCCTAGCCAGAAGGAGGAAATTATGCAGAACCTGACCAGTTGGGAAGAGAAAGGGATGGAAAAGGGCATGGAAAAGGGCATGGAAAAGGGCATGGAAAAGGGCATGGAAAAGGGGCGGCGATCGCTCGTGTTTCTCCTTTTACAGCAGAAAGTGGGGCAGTTACCCAAACCTCTGAGCGATCGTATCTCAACCATGTCTGCTAACCAACTAGAAGCACTCGCGATCGCGCTATTGAACTTTAGTACGATCGATGACCTGACAACTTGGCTAGACAATCAAGGATAGCGTTCGTAGCTCAGATGATCATTGGCAGTACATTGATCAACTATAAAAGTTTGTACAGGCAAGCGATCGCACCCTATCCATCATGCACGAATCCAATTTTTTCTGGTTTGGCTGGATCTTGACGTTTGTAGTGTCCTGTATTGTTCTGAGTTTGTCCTCAAAGAGAAAGACGAATTCGATCAAAAATCCAGTTGCTTCGCAGTTACTTAGAGAGGCGATCGCAACCTCAAAGCAGACTGATTTAGAGCAGCAGTGTTTGCGGTTGAGAGAACAGCTTCAACAACAAAAAACACAACTCAATCAGGACTTTCAGACTGACACCTTTGAACAATTGCAAACGCTGCTAACTAATTATCCTAGTGCCCGCAAAATGGCAGCCGCCAATCCCAATCTTCCGGCCCAAAACTTATCCGCCCTTTTTACACCATTAGAGAATCTGCTTGAAAGCTGGGGTATCGAAGCGATCGGTGTTCCCTGGAGTCAAGTACCCTACGATCAGAGACTACACCAACCCGACATCGAAGACCTGTCAGCAGGTGAACTCGTCTACATTCGATTTGTGGGCTATCAGCAGGGCGATCGTATTCTCTGTCCCGCCAGAGTCAGTCGGACGCTGCCACCCGTTCAGACGATTAAATCATCAAACAAAAGTTAAGATGT
Source organism: Phormidesmis sp. 146-12 (assembly GCF_052939495.1). NCBI lineage: Bacteria > Bacillati > Cyanobacteriota > Cyanophyceae > Leptolyngbyales > Leptolyngbyaceae > Phormidesmis > Phormidesmis sp. 146-12. The sequence goes on from NZ_JBJPHS010000017.1 coordinate 46,006, forward strand.
CTGATATCGCTATCTGATTTGAATTGTGGAAATTTAGTTATTGATGGTTAGTCACAAATCAATGGCTAATCAATAGCTAACAACCTATTATTTGACGATTCTCATAGACAATTTAGGACTTTCTATAGCCCCTGTTAATTCTGATTTCAAAACGCTCCATGACTGCGATCGCCATCGACTTCGGCACGAGTAACACTGTTGTTAGCATTCTTGAACCTGACACCCAAGCTCCCAAAACGCTGCGGTTTCCAACCATTTCGCGGCTGTTTCGCTTGACCAAAAACGGAGAAAAACTCGAAATTCCCGTAGTGCCGACGGTGATGTTTGTCAAAAGTGCAAACGAATTTGTGGTGGGAGAACAGGTACGCTCGCAGCGCTTGGGACTCACTCAACCCGATCGCTTTTTCAAGTCGTTTAAGCGGGATCTGGCTGCTGATTTTCAACCGCCGCCTCGTCAGATTGATGGAATTAGCTACAGTGTTGAATCAGTTTCTAACCAGTTTTTACAATACATTTGGCAACAGATTAAACAACAGAGTATTACCCCCTCTCAAGTAATTTTTACCGTCCCGATCGGAGCCTTCGATCGCTATCATGATTGGTTTCGTGACATGGCTGATCAGCTAGAAGTTTCTCAAGTGCAGTTGGTAGACGAATCAACCGCCGCCGCTTTGGGATATGCGATTCAGCGTCCTGGTTCTCTAGTTTTAGTTGTTGATTTTGGCGGCGGAACGCTTGATCTGAGCCTTGTCCGAACGGTTGCGGGAACGTCTGGAATCCATCGAGCCGAAGTGTTGGCTAAATCAGATGCCTACATTGGGGGAGAAGATATTGATACCTGGATTGTGGAAGATTATTTACATCAAATCGGGGCTTCACGAGAAACGGTAGGCGCGATCGGTTGGCAAAATCTACTGGCGATCGCCGAACGTCTCAAAATCCGCTTGTCCAGTGTCGAATCAGCAACCGAAAGCTGGCTCAATGAAGAAACCTTTACCTCCTATGATCTGAAGCTCGATCGCACTCGGCTAGAAACCATTCTCGAATCGCGTCACCTACTCGAACAGTTGCGTCAGGCGCTTGATGAAGTGTTAACGATCGCCCTGGGTAAAGGGATTCGTAAAGGTGATCTGGAGCAAGTTCTTTTAGTCGGAGGAAGTTGTCTAATTCCCGCCGTTCAACAGCTTGTTCTCTCTTACTTTGGGCGGCAGCGCGTCAAGCTCGACAAACCCTTTGAAGCGGTTGCTCACGGAGCCTTGGCGCTGACTCAACTGACTGGAATTGACGACTATTTGCGCCACACCTACGCAATTCGCTTATGGGAACCTGCGGCGCGATCGTATACCTACTTTCCGCTCTTTGACCAGGGCACCTCCTATCCCTGTCAGCGTTCCGAAGTCCTGACCCTACAAGTCGCCACAACGGGACAGCAAGAAATCCGCCTCGATATTGGAGAAGTGGCCGCTGCTTCACAAGCCGAAGTCACCTACGACGCTCAGGGCAGAATGACCAGCACCCCTTTACGCCAACAAGAAACCTATCGCCCCCTCGCCCATCAGGAACCGTCCGTTTGTGTCGCGCACCTTGATCCACCCGGACAGATTGGACTCGATCGCATCACCGTCCAGTTTGAAGTCACCGACCAGAGAATTTTAGTCGCTACTGTGCGAGACTTGCTAACCGATAAACTTTTAGTCGAACGGGGAGCGATCGCCAAACTTCAATGAGAGCAAATTTAGCCCTATTCCTTGAGAAGGTTACATCAATACCATCACCATCCTAAAGTGTTGAATTGCATTCTCTCCCCAAAGCACTGTGAGCAATGAGAACCAAAGTGACCCACCTGCACCCACCCCTCATGAATTGCCTGTGTTTAGAGAGCCGCTTGAATGGTTACGGCGATCGCCTCCCTGGTTACAAGTCGTCTTAGTCGTCACAATTTATTTGACCCTTTGGTATGGACTGGATCTCATGGCTGTGAGATTTGAGTCAGCCCCCGAAATTCAAGTCTGGTATCCGCCTTCTGCCCTGGATGTCGTCCTTTTGCTGGTGTTTGGTCTGCGCTTTTGGCCGACCCTGCTGCTTAATACGTTCATCCATCACTGGTTTGTGAGTCCTCGCCAACTGCCGATCGAGACGCTGATTGTCTTTGATGTTGTCACGACGATCGGTTACACCGGGGCTTGCTGGCTATTGCTCAAAGTCTTAAAAATTAATCCTCGACTTCGGCAACTGCGCGATGTGATTTGGTTTACGGTGATCGCGGCTCTGATTGCCCCCCTGATTATTGCGTTCTTACAAGTCGTTAATTTTGCCACGATCGGACTGATTCCCTGGTCACAGTGGCTCATGCTTACATTGCACTACTGCGCGGGCGACTCGACAGGAATTGGGATGTTAGCCCCTTTTTTGCTGGTATTGCTGCGAAAGGTGCCCTGGATCTGGCTACATCGAGAAGCGCGACCCCTTGCGGGTAACTCGAAGAGATCGCGTCAAGATTTGGGTGGAGATGATGAGTTGCGCTGGCCGTCGCGTCAAGGAATCCCGGTTCTGTTGTTTCATGTGACACTACTGGCAGCAGGAATCTGGGTCGGCTATGGCACTCCCCGTGGCACAAGTTTGGACTATACCTACTTTGTATTTTTGCCGATGATCTGGATTGCGATTCAGTATGGGTTTCCGAGAGCAACGGCGACTGTTTTGGGGATCAATCTGGGCGTAGCGTTCTTAGTCGGTTCTCGGAGCGGGGCTGCCAATACGCTGGCGCTGCAATTTGGTCTGATGGGCTTTACGCATACCGGGATTGTGTTGGGAGCGATCGCCACTGAGCGCAAACGAGCCGCCCAAAGACTCAAACAAATGTATCAGCGCGTCAGAACGTTAAATCGAGGGCTAGAACGTCAGGTTCACGAGCGCACGGCTCAACTCAATCAACAAATGCAGCAGCTTCAGCAGTTGGGTCATCTCAAGGATGACTTTTTGAGTACCGTTTCTCACGAATTGCGAAGTCCGATGGCTAACATGAAAGTGGCGATTCGGATGTTACAACTGTCTTCAAACCACGAACATCGCGATCGCTACTTAGAAATTTTGCAGCACGAGTGCGATCGCGAAACAGCCCTGATCAATGATTTGCTGGATTTACAACGGATCGAAGCAGGCGCAGACATTGCAGAAATGCAATCACTTTGTCTTCAAACTTGGCTCCCCGTGATCGTCGATACCTTTCAAGAACGCGCTCAGTCGGGTCAACAAGTTCTCCGCCTTCATCTAGACAGTCACCTGCCTGCTGTAATCACCGACCCCGCCAAATTAGAGCGAATTGTCACAGAGCTACTCACCAACGCCTGCAAATACACCCCGCCGGGTGGAGAAATCACCATCTGTGTCACTTTGCCCCCTCCAGAAGTCGAAGCCGTGACGCTAAGAGTCTGCAATACCAGCGTCGAGATTCCCCCAGTCGAGTTGAGCCGCATTTTTGAGAAGTTTTACCGCATTCCGATGGGCGATCGCTGGAAACAAGGCGGCACTGGATTAGGACTGGCTCTCGTCGAAAAATTAGTCGAGCAACTAGGCGCACAGATTCGAGTTGAGAGTCGATCGCTTCAAATTGTTTTTACGATTGATTTGCCTTCTACGCCGCCCTAGGTTTTTTGCATTCTTTGCCACTCAACTGATGCTTCAAGCTTGAAGGGGTGGCTTGAGAAGACTGTTGCAATGGTACTTTACAAATGTTCTGCGTTTCTAACTACTTAGCGGCTTTGGCCCGTCCGATCGAGCGCATTCGTTCAAAACTTAAAGCCGTCACGCCGATCGTCACTAGAAAAATTCCAATGATCTGTTCGCTCAACAGAGGAAAGTGCAAAATCAGAACTGCTAACAATGCCGTCACGACTGGGCCGCTAGAGGCCACGATCGACGCTCTCGCCGCACCCATTTGACGCACTCCAAAGTTATTCGTCAGATAACCCACCAGCGTCAACGCTCCCAAAACAACGCCGCCCACTAGAAAGCCCCACCGCTTTTCAGGCAGCACAAACACACCTAACTGCAAGGGCAACGACAAAATCAAGCTCGACATAAAGAAGATCGTCACAAACTGCACCAGACTCACGGGCACCGGATGAAGCTTCTTGAAGCCAAGCTGCATAAAAATTAGATAAAAGGCAAACGCCACACCCGCAAAAATCGCAGCCATAATGCCCGTCGAAGACACTGTGCCCGTTTGTTTGAAACTGGGAACGGCGGTAAAAATCACCCCTAGCAAAATCGTCAACATCACACCCAACCGCAGGCGCGTCGGTCGATCGCCAAACAGCCACCAAGCCAACGGCACCGTCACCAACGGATACATAAACAAAATCGTGACTGCAACACCTGGGCCAACCGCTCCGATCGCAATATAGATCAACACTTGAGACAAAAACAAAAACCCACCGCTACAAATCACATTGGACAAGGGACGGCGATCGCGATCCAACAACAATTGCTTGATATCACTCCACACAGGCGGATAAAGCCAGCCCGCAACGATCGCCATCATCGGCACGACCACCAGCATTCTCATCCACAAAATCAAGAGCGAATTACCCAAACTTGGTCGAATAAATCCGCCAAACGAAAGGATGCCAAACAAATCGATCGGAGTCCCAATGATCATGCGAACAATCACATTGTGAATCGAGAGCGCCAGCGTCGAAATCAAAACCAACAGCAGCCCAAACTGCGTCACCCGTAATTGAGTCAGCCTTGTGCGAAACGGAAGCGGAGCAGCAGGCACTTCTAAAGGAATCGGATAGGCGCGTCGAGCAGACGGCTGGGGAGGTAACTGAGCCTGCAAATCAGCAACTTCTTGCATCAGCCGCATTTTTTGGGCCTGCAACTGATTGATCTCGTAAGACAACTTGGCGCTCATCGCTTGCAGACGCTTGATGTCGGGCGATTCAGCATTTGCACCCTCAGCCCCAAAACGGTTTCGCTTATCCTCTAGACTCATGAGTGTTTGTCCTTGCCCCTGCTGTTCGCGGTCAGGCTTTTCGTCTTCACAAAAACTTTATCAGCCTGTTTGGTATTGTTCCCAATAAAACATTAGTTGAGCAGAATGGGTAGGAATCTCTGAACAAGCGATCGCGCAATCACAAAAATTACGGCGCTGAGTCCGGCTGAAATGGGGATGGTCACAAGCCAGGTGAGGGCGATCGATCGCAGCGTTTTTCCTTGAATTGATTTCAGTCCTTGCACCAGTCCCACGCCGACGACTCCCCCCACCAGCGCATGAGACGTAGAAACGGGCAAACCAAACCGAGAAGCCGCCAAAATCGTCGTTGCGGTTGCCAATTCTGCACAAAATCCGCCGCTGGGCTGTAGAGAAATAATGCCTTCGCCGATCGTCGCAATCACTTTTTTTCCCAAAACCGCCAATCCTGCCACGATGCCCATGCCGCCCAGCACAAGAATCCACAAAGGAACTCGAAAGTCCTGTAGGGGAACGGTTCCCGTTTGGGAGATAGAGACGATCGCCGCCAACGGTGCGATCGCGTTTCCTACATCATTTGAGCCGTGAGCAAACGCCACAAAGCAAGCGCTAACCACCTGAAACCGGGCGAGAAAGGATTCGGGAAGCGGCTCTTTTTTTTCTAGCTGTCGCCAACTCGTGAAGGTGAGCGCGATCGCTCCCATGCCGCCCATCACCAAGGGAATATCGTGAGCGGGAATGAGCAGGTGAAGCCGATCGCTAAGAACTTTCTGAATCGGTTCGCTTAAGGTGGGCAGCACAATCACGCCAAACACCCCAATCAACACAGCACTCAGCCAGGGAATCCATTCTTGAAGTTGGGCGATCGGGTCAGGCTGATCGAGAATCCAACGCTTGATCACACGATAGAAACTCGCGGCGATCGCTCCACTGACCACGGGCGTGACGACCCACGTTAAGGAAATGATGCCGAGCGACGACCAATTCACCGCTTGCGGATTGATCGCAACACAGGCAAACCCGGCGATCGCGCCCACCGTGGCATGAGACGACGAAACCGGAAAGCCAAACACGGTTGCAATGTTGAGCCAAATGCCCGCAGCAATCAGAACGGCAATCATGCCCAACAAAAAAATCTGCGGCATTGAGGCAAACGATTCTAAGTTCACCACGCCTGTTGCCAATTTTGCAGAAACTTCTTGCCCAAAGAGAACGGCTCCAGTGAATTCCAAAATGCCCGCAATGACGATCGCTTGCCTCAAGGTCACCGCTTTGGAGCCGACGGACGTTCCCATCGAGTTTGCGACATCATTTGCGCCCAGATTCCAGGCGAGGTAAAACGCCAAAGCACTCGTCAAAATCAACAGAAAAGGCTGATCCATAAATTCGGGAATCCTAAAACTTTAAAGTGAAGCTTTCCATTGATTTCGCTGCATCTACAATTTTCACCTTTTAATCAAAGCAGCACATATGAATCTTACTCATCAGATTAGAGAAAATTTAGACAATCCTGCTGAGTTAGAGCGATTATTTCGAGAAGATGCGGAAGCGTTTCAAGTCGCGTTTGAGTTGTTTGTTCATCTAGTTAGATCGTTAGCCCAACTCTTGTTGATAAGGTAAAGTCATGTTTAAGAGAGTACTGCAAAGGTTTATCCAAACGTCCGCTTTTGAGAGGTAAATTGATGTCGAAGGGAAAAAAGGAGGACGATGTTTTTAGACAGATTTTTGAAAGACTTGTAGTACCAGTCTTAGTGGCAATCCTTGTCGGAAGCTCCCTCCCGTGGTGGTGGCCGAAGATTGATGATAATACAGCAGATGAGCCACCCCCTAATCTATTGTTGACAACGGGGCGATACGGTCGCGATGGAAGTCTGTTCAGAGGTACGTCCAGGATCATTGCTAAGGTGGGAGGAAAAATGTGCATTGCACTTGTAAATGGCACACCTACTCCTTATAGAGGCAACTCTGAGATTGTTATTAGTAGTTTATCGTGGAGTGATGGAAAACTTCATGTAGATGCGACTAGCGAGCAGTTAGTGATTCTTAACCGAACTTCATTTAGGAGCGAGATTGATTCACGTGATTCTTGGAAGCTAGAAACTGAGAAGATAGAGAATTCATACAGAACACGTCTAAACACATGCTTAGAGAGTGATGGTAAATACAAATATAGTGGATTGGGTAACTTCATTGATGGAATTCCCTTCCCTAACCCTTAATTGAGAGAGTTAGCCTCCATGTTAGTATTCCGCGATCGCGTTTCGTCTAGCCTCGTATGGCACTACACCCAATCGAGTCGTTGTTTTAGTTGCAAACCTATTAGTCTTTGGCAATCTGGCTGGAATGCTCGTGCAGTACGTAAGATTCTTTTTTGGGAAAGCGTCGATCGCATCGATCAAAAACTGGATTACAAGCTATCTACCTTTATATGGAATTTGGGCAGCGATCGTGCTATTCACATTTCCATTTCTCTTTGCCTTTAAGTAAGCTATCCCCAAGCTTTTCTTTTCAATTGTTCAAATTCTCTAAGTCAGCTAAGTCCTGTAGTCTTCCTGATGCTTTCTTATTGATCTTCAAGTTCTCTAAGTCAATAAAGTTCACTGTCATTCCATCTATTACAATCTCAAGCTTTGAATTAAAGCAAGTCACAAAATCAACACCATCGGGCGTAGTGATTAGATCAATACGATTAGGGGGATATCCCAACTGAATCACCTGATCAGGGGTGAGAAAATCTTCAGGGGTCATTTCAAGAGAGCCAAAACCAAACTGTTGCAATGTCTGCATAATATTGGTGGCATTGTCTGGTGCCATCTCGATCCAAATATCAATATCTTTTGTGTAGCGAGGATAGCCATGAACCGCTACCGCATAGCCGCCAATCACAAGATAGCGAACCTGATTATCGTTTAATAACTGTATAAACTCTTTGAAATCCTGGTTCAGCATGATATTTCCATTGATGGAACTCTTGGCGGATTTCCTCTAAGGCAGCAAGACGCAAGTGATGAGGCTGATCTCGCCAATAAGCAGTGTCCTGTTTAGCGGATCTCATACTGGTTTTCACAACTTGAATTGAACGGCGAGTATAAGAATGCATCGGCAAAACTTACAGGCTTTCACATAAGTGCATTATAAACCGCAGAGTTAGCCAAAATTGCATCGAACGAAGCCGCGACCCTTAGCGGGTAACTCGAAGCGACCCCTTGCGGGTAACTCGAAGAGATCGCACCCATCAATTCCACAACATCTACGATACAGTTATACTACATGGATATTACAAAACTTATAACCAACGGTGATGAAGCCTTTAGGCATCAAGAATTATGGGCATATTCCGCACCTTCCTGGCTCCCGACTCGGCACAGGAGATCACACCTGCAATCCGGGACAGGCGAAAATTGCGACCAAAAAACTTCGCGATCGGCGTGATCAAGTGATCGTTCAAGAAAAACTAGACGGCTCAAATGTAGGTGTAGCCCTTCTAGATGGCAAGCTGTATCCCTTGATTCGATCGGGCTATGTGGCGAACGCTTCGCCCTATGAGCAGCACCAATATTTTTATCAATGGGTTTGGCTACACGAAGATCGGTTTCGCAGCGTCTTGAAGAATGGAGAACGACTAATCGGAGAATGGCTTTTGCAAGCCCACGGAACGCGCTATCACTTGACTCACGAGCCGTTTGTCGCCTTCGATCTCATGCAGGCAGGTCGGCGGGTTGGCTATGAAGAATTTTGCGATCGCCTCGCCCCTACTTTCACGATTCCCCGATTGATTCATCAAGGAGAAGCCTTCGCGATCGAGCAAGCCCTAACAGCAGTCTCAACCTCCGGACATGGAGCGATCGATCCCGTCGAAGGAGCAATTTGGCGCATCGAACGAGACGGTAAATTCGATTTCTTGTGCAAATTCGTCCGCCACGACAAGCAAGACGGCTGCTACCTCCCAGAAACCTACGGTCAAATCGTCTGGAATGTAGAACCTAAAAGCATTTTGGCGATTAACGCAAATTAATCTAACGTGATATTCGATGAGAGTTTTTCCGCTGCGTTGCTCATGGCTTTTGCCCCCCAACCCCCAATTTTAGGGGACTTTCAGAGAGGAATTCTGGTTCAAAGTCCCTCACTCGTGGGGGATTTAGGGGGCGTTCCTGGATCTAAAAGCGAAGCGAAGCGTTCATCGAACTGACGTTAATTTAACGTGATATTCGATGAAAATTTTTGCTGCGGTTCGTCAGTCCGGAAACATCCCCTAACTCTTCGACCAGTGAGAGACTTTGAACTAAAGTTCTTGTCCTAAAGTCCCCCAAGATTGGCAGCTTGGAGGGCAGAAGACCAGAACAACGCAGCGAAAAACTTTCATCGAATTCAAGGAGCGGCTACTGTAAGCCTGATTTAAGTTGATTTTGAGCTTCAGCGAGGGCATCGGGGAGCTTGCTGGCATCACGTCCACCGGCCTGAGCCAGATTGGGACGGCCGCCGCCACCACCACCGCAAAGTTTAGCGATCGCTCCCACCAGTTTCCCAGCCTGCAAGCCTTTCTTAACCACTGCTGGACTGAATGCCCCCACCAAACTCACCTTTCCTGCTTCGGGCACCGATCCTAAAACGACCGCCCCTTCGCCTAGTTTTTGGAGAAGTTGTTCTGCGGCGGTTTTGAGCGATTCGGGATCGACGGATTCGAGTTGGGCGACCAGAATTTTGAAGTCACCAACCGATTCAGCCTGGGTGAGTAGCTGATCGGCTTTGGCAACCGCAAGCTGGCCTTTGAGCGTGTCGAGTTGTTTTTGGGTGGTTTTGAGTTCGGTTTGCAGCGTCGTAATGCGATCGGGAATCTCTTCGGGCTTGACCTTAAAGCGATCGCTCAACTCGCGCACAATGGTATCTCGCACATTCAGATATTCCAAGACGGCGGTTCCGGCGATCGCTTCGATCCGACGAATGCCAGCCGCGACTCCAGACTCAGACACGATTTTGAAGATGCCAATTTCTGCCGTGTTGCTGACGTGGGTTCCGCCACATAGCTCCATTGAGATACCGGGGACATCCAACACGCGCACCGTTTCGGAATATTTTTCACCAAACATTGCGATCGCGCCTTTCTCTTTGGCTTCGGTCAGCCCCATGACGTAGGTGTTGGCGGTGTGTGCCTCAGCGATCCAGGTGTTGACCAGTTCTTCGATTTGGTGCAGTTCGTCTGACGTAATCAAGCGAGGGCAATTAAAGTCAAAGCGCAGGCGATCGAACGACACGAGCGACCCTGCTTGAGAAATGCCGTCATCGACAATTTTCTTTAAAGCAGACTGCAATAAGTGCGTTGCGGTGTGATGCGCCTGGGCCCGACGACGACATGCCAGATCGATCTGAGCCGTGACAGACTCGCCAACGCGCAAGGTTCCCCGTTCAATCCGTCCAAAATGCACCGAGAAAGCGGATTCTTTTTTCACATCCTCAATTCGCACCAAAACGGACTCGCCGGAGAGATAGCCACGATCGCCAATTTGTCCCCCGGATTCCGCATAAAACGGCGTTTGATCCAGGATGACTTGAACTTGTGCGCCTGCCTCTGCTGATTCGATCGGTTCGCCTTCGACAAGTAAAAGCTGAATCGTGGATTGGCTCGACGGTTGAGAATATCCTAAAAACTCAGTCGCTTGAATCGTTTCAGCCAGTTTATCGAGTTCGCCTTGAACGGTAAGGTCGATCGTTTTGTGAGCCGCTTTTGCCCGTTCTCGCTGCGCTTTCATTTCGGCTTCAAAGCCTTCTGTATCGACAGTTAATCCCTTTTCTTCGGCAACTTCTTGCGTCAGTTCTAGCGGAAAGCCATAGGTGTCATAGAGAACAAAGGCATCTTGTCCAGAAATTTGATCCGTCACTTTTGACAGAATTTCATCCAGCAGTTTTTCGCCTCGTTCTAGCGTTTCTCTAAAGCGGGATTCTTCTTTTTGCAGTTCGTTTTTGATCGTGTCTGCTTTTTGCCGAACTTTGGGATAGGCGGATTCTGAGAGGTCGATCGCCGCTTCTGCCACCTGTGGAGTAAATTCGTGATTAATGCCGATCAATCGTCCATGTCTAACCACTCGTCGGATCAGCCGCCGCAACACATAGCCTCGACCTTCATTCGTCGCAGTGATTCCATCCGCAATCATATGAACGACTGCCCGAATGTGATCGCCAATGACTTTGAGTGAAACTTTTGTAGTCTCGTCAGCATTGTCATAGCTGATTCCAGCAATTTGCGCCGCTGTCTCCACAATCGGAAAAATCAGATCCGTTTCGTAGTTATTTGGCTTCTTTTGCAGGATCTGCGCCATTCGCTCTAAGCCAAGCCCCGTATCAATATTTTTGTTTGCCAACGGAGTCAGATTGCCGTCTGCGTCCCGATTGTATTGCATAAATACCAGATTGTAGTATTCAATAAATCGGCTATCGTCTTCGAGGTCAAGTACCGCGTCTCCTTGCTCAGGATGAAAGTCGTAGTAAAGCTCAGAAGAAGGGCCGCACGGGCCAGTCGGGCCAGATGCCCAAAAGTTGTCCTTCTCACCCATGCGCTGAATTCGATGCGCCGGGATGCCAACTTCGTCACGCCAGATTGCAAACGCTTCGTCATCATCTTCAAACACGCTGACCACGATTCGTTCTGGTGGCAATTGATAAACCTGCGTCGAAAGCTCCCATGCCCAGGCGATCGCCTGCGACTTAAAATAATCGCCAAAGCTAAAATTGCCCAACATCTCAAAAAACGTGTGGTGTCGTGCCGTTCGTCCCACATTCTCGATATCGTTGGTGCGAATGCACTTCTGAGCCGTCGTCGCCCGTGGCACTTCTGCCTGCTGCTGTCCCAAAAAGATCGGCTTGAATGGCAACATCCCGGCGATCGTCAACAACACGGTCGGATCTTCGGGCACCAGAGAAGCACTGGGCAAAATTTTGTGTCCACGCGCTGCAAAAAAATCGAGAAACTGTTGTCGGAGATGAGAGCCGCTAGTGAGAATAGACATGACAGTACGCAGATGGAGGGACGAAGCTACAGATCTCTCTATATTAGTCATGACGCACCCCTGACGGAGCAAGATTCCATCAAAATTGGAACGAATGCTGGAGTGCAGAAATCAGAACTTGTAGATACCGTTCTTCCTTATCTTTCGATTTAGCTTTGAGCCTGCCGTCCAACTATGCAAAATAAACTAAGACTCAAGAAAGCGTTGGTAGCAATTCTGCTATTCACACTCACGTATGTTGGCATGGCGATCGTGCTTCAAAAAGTTGGTTTAGAAAACGCTCATCTTTTTATTAGAAATTCAGGCATTTGGGCACCTGTTATTTTTGTGATAGTTTGTGCTTCTACGCTGATTGTTGCGCCTTTGAGCGGGAGTTCTATCTTTGTATTAGGCGGCGTTTTGTTTGGCAAAGATTCTGCTTTTTTCTTGAGTTTCTTTGCTTCCCTAATCGGCTGTAGCATCAATTTTTGGCTTTCAAGAACCTTTGGTCGTCACCTTGCAGAACGCTTGATCGGCAAAACAGATCTAGAGCAGTTAGACCGCTTAATCAATCGCTTATCGGCTCAACAAAGCATCTTCTACATCATTTTACTAATGCCGCTTTCACAGGATATCGTCAGCTACGCCGTGGGTCTAACCAGAGTCAACTATTGGAGATTTTTGGTCGCGCTAATTGTGAGTGCGATCGCCGTCGTGGCCGCTTATGTTTATCTAGGCAGCAGCTTACTTGAATTCTTCATTCAACGCTGAGATCACGAATTGAACAAACCTAACGTCTCAAAGTCTTCCAGAATGAGGGTTGGGGGGCAGAAGCCGTAAACACCGCAGCAAAAAACCTAACTGAATCCACCTTCATCGCCTCGATCGCGCTAGTCCCCAAACGCAGTTCTCCGCGTCTCTCGATGGCTAAAGCGGCTAAACACTTCGGGATGAATCAGATCCAACGTGCGAGAGGTTTGGCTGACGTAAAACGAGAATTCGGTATGACCCAAACACACTTGATCGCCATCCCGCAAAACCTGACGCTGTTTGACCCGATCGCCGTTCACACAAGACCCATTCATACTATTGAGATCCAGCAGATAAAACTGGCGGTCTGCATACAAAATCACAGCATGACGGCGCGACATTTTGCGATCTTGAAGCGGTAAGGCGGCTGCCCGATGGCGACCGATCGTCCAGACTCCTTGAGATTGAATCAATGTCTGAGACTGATCTTGCAGCAAATTGGTAATCAAATAGACCTGTCCCGATTGCAAAACGCCCTGTACGTATTTAGGCTTGAGGTCGATCGCCGTTTTTTCAAACTCACTGTCAGATTGCTCATTGAGGTCAATTAGCAGCGTTTGTTTGGCAGCGGCACTTTCCTCAGAGATCTCGTCCAAATCGTTCCAAAAAGCTTCATCGGCAGCCTCAACCTCAGAAACTGCTTGAAACACGGATACGATCGGGTCGCGATCGTCGGATTGATTTTCAGGGGGAATGGGTTCTGAGTTCATAATTCTTGCAACAGACTGCAATCTGAGTGGTGTCTACGACAGGATGCCCTAGAGTTCCCTAGCAAAATTGCCCTTAACCGCTTTCTTTTGCACAATTTAGAACAGACCCTAATTCCCTTTGAGGGCAAACTTTTGATCGAAATCGTTTTTGAGCGCAGGCACCCTACACTAGAAGGCACAGTTTACGCCGATGACCATGAATGACTCCCTTGATCGCGTCCCTATCGAAGACCTGCAACTCTCGATAAAAGCGATCGGCTGTCTCAAACGGACACAAATCTACACGATCGCCGATCTAATGAACTATACCCAGGAAGATCTTAAAATTCTAGATCCCCAATCTGGCGAAGAGGTGATCTCAGCCCTACAAGAAAAAATGGGGCTAACCCTGCCGCTCAACGATCTGCAATAGTCCTTTCTGAATATCGGTTCCCATGCAAACGCCGACCGCACCCGCCAAACCATTTCCGCAGCCCCTCGATCGCGTCTCGATCGCGGTGATCCTGTTGCTGGCTATTTTGATCGGAGCGTTGATTTTAAGCGGCGATCGCAGCGCTCCACGAGTTCGAGCATTCAACTGGCAAGGCAAACAAATTGGAGCAGACGACAGCGCCTTTGTCTTCACCTTTAGCCGCCCGATGAATCATCTCAGCGTCGAGCAAAACTTAAAAATCGACCCACCTCTACCCGGAAAATTTAGCTGGTCAGGCCGCCGCATGGCCTACACGCTCACCACTCCCGCCCCCTACGGCACGACCTTTCAAGTCAAGCTCGAAAACGCCCAAGATCGCTTCACCGGATCTAGTCGAGCCAGCATCCAACCCTTCAGAGGACAGTTTCAGAGCCGCGATCGCGCTTTTGCCTACATTGGGGTCGAAGGAGACGACGCAGGCCGGTTGATCCTCTTCAACTTGAGCAAGCAAGAAAAGAAAGTGCTGACCCCCGCCAATCTATTGGTCATGGACTTTAAGCCTTACCCAGACAGCGATCGTATTTTGTTTGCGGCGACCGATCGCGCCCAACAAGCCCAATCCCTTGTCGAACAAAAGCTCTACACCGTCACGACGGGCATCTCGATTCAATCTCCCGCCGAGCTAGGTACCCAATCCGCTAACCTGCCCTTTTTACCTGAATCGCCCCCCGCCCCCCAGCCCGCAGGTCAGGTCAATCTTGTCCTCGACAACGCAGAGTATCAAAACCTCAAATTTGATCTGTCTGCTGATGGAAATGTCATTGTTGTGCAGCGCGTCAATCGCAAAAATACCAACGATTTTGGCCCGTGGATTCTCCGAAAGGACGCTCCCGCTCAACCCCTCGACAGCAAGCAGCCCGGTGGAGAATTTTTGATCACACCCGACAGCGCATCGCTAGCCATCACCCAGGGACAGGGACTCGCCCTCCTACCCCTTCAGCCCCAAGCCGACCCCCTGGACTTTTTGCCCAAATTTGGCACTGTCTTAGACTTCTCCAAAGATGGCTCCTCAGCCGCAATGGTAAAATTTAACAACGACTACACCCGATCGCTCTATCTGATCAGCAACCAGGGCACCCAAAAAGAAATCTTCAAAACCACTGGCTCGATTCTCAGCGCTCAGTTTGACCCCACCAAACAAATCCTCTACTGTCTGCTGACCAATCTGGTGCCCGGAGCCAACTATCAAGAACAGCCTTACCTGGCGGCGATCGATCTCAAAGCTGCCGTCGCGGACACTGACCCCCTCAAAGCCCTTTATCCTCTAGTCCTACTGCCCAAACAGCGAGACATTCAGATCAGCCTCGCCCCCGACGGACTGGCCTTACTCTTTGACCAGACTGACACAAATGCTCAAAGATCGGACGGGAAAGAAATCGCCAACAGTCGTCTCTGGCTTCTTCCTCTGACAGGCGATCTCACCGTCAAAGCCCAACCCGAATCGCTCCCCCTACCTGGTTTTCATCCCCGCTGGCTTCTCTAAGGTTCAAAAAGAACAGACAAAAAGACAGACAAAACCTGTTTTACTTCATCCCGTATCCCCAGCAGAGACCCCTTCATAGACCTTTTTCTAATAATTGATCGATTTGTATCAACAACTCCGCTTAACAGTCGATAGAATAGTTGGTAGAATCCGATACTTAAAGACGGCTCAATTTGCAAGCCTTCTTAGAGGTTCATTCACCTAATGGGAACACTCAGCACAATGGCTAGATTCATGGCTAGATTCCTCACTGCCTCGCCGCTTCTTGTTAACCGACACCGAGCTAACACCGTTCTGCTTCCTGGCCCGTTTCGGCCTTGCATCCAGTGAGTTGAGCGTCCTGTTTGCCTCAAATTTTCCTCAAACAATGATCCCAATCCTTAGCCACTCAGGACAGATGCATCGATTCAATCGCCCTTTGCAAGTCCTGTCCTTAGCTAGAATTTTTAATCCCTGGTCTAGCGCTAGTCTTAATCTTATGCATCAAAGGCTTGCCCCAAAGACGACGCTTCCCCCCGATGGGTTAAAAGCCAGGGTATTCGCAGCAGGGAAACAATTGTGCCATTGCCCCTTGCTGATTTGAGAAAATGCGGGTGCTCTAATGCTAGAGTTGCCCCATTACGACACATTTCAAAAGTCATTTTGCTCAGGAGAAGCAACTTATGCTACACCGCAAGATCTATCAACTCTGTAGTGATGGTCGTGAAGTTTGGATTTTCTTGCGGGACCAGCAACGCTGGATTGAGCGCGCCAAGATTCTCGACATTGAGGGTGATCTGGTGACGCTGCGCTATGAAACCGAGGAAGACGACGAAAATTGCTCTTGGGAAGAGATGGTGCGACTGGAAAGCATTGGTGCTGTGACTCAAAAGCTGGCATCAGTTCCCAAAGGGAATGTAGAGCCACTGGTTTCTGACGACTGCCCCGAAGCAGAACAAATTCCTAACAACCGTCACTATCCAGAGGCAAACCCAGAATAGAGTCAGCTAGGGGGCGGATTGGCGACAATCGTTTCTTCCCCCTTTACTCACTCATAAATCGTCTCATCCTTCTGCTTCCAGGCTGGGTCAACAATACAGATAAAGACGATCGGTTCACTCCCTGTATTTTGCAAAAACTGCTTTGCGTTCGGAGGAATATAAATTGCATCCCCAGGCCCAATGGTCTGGGTTTCTGCGTTAATGTGCATTTCACCCGTACCACTGAGAATGTAGTACACCTCAGAGGTAGTGAGAGAATGGGCAATCGACGTTTGTCCGATCGGCACAATGGCCTGAGCCAGACTGTACCGCAAACTCAATGACTGTTTAGCAGGATGCAACAACTCTCTCAGCAGCGTCCCATGGCCCGCCACAATCTCAGGACAATCCTTTAGTTTTCGTACCAGCATGACTTACCTTCGACAAACTCCCTTAATCCTAATAGGGAGAAGGAGCTGGCGTATAGTCAGGGCAGTTGATTGCATCTTCAGACAGCGCTATAGAAGGGTGAACCGTACACTTTAGCGTGTAGTCCCCTGTAAAATATTGACAGTCCGCACAGGGAATTCGATGCATCTCCCGCGCTTTGCTAAACCCAGACATGGCCATCGAAGCAATACTCCAGACGGTCAACAAAACGAATGTCCAGGCAAAGAAGAAACAGATCGGAACCAAAAACGGCTGGAGAGCCTGAACGATCGGATATAAAAGTTGAAACACGATGCGCTAAATAAGGGATGAAACTTGGGCAATTTAAGATCAATCTTAGTGATCTGCCGACCGTCTGCGCCCTAGCTTAAGGCTTATTCAGCGCCCAACACATTCTGTTACTTTAGACGGTCTGTTTCTTTGCACGACTGCGACGATCGGCTATGGTGTACCTAGATTCAAGCTTCGCTGTCCACCCCCTGACACTCATCTCTTATGCGAGTTTCTCTGTCTAACTCTCCCGCCCAATCTCAACAAGTCAAACAACAGCTTGCCCAGCCCGAAGAGTCGCTCTCGTTTGAGTTGGGGAAAGCCGTGCAGGAATTGCCGCCGCTCTACACGCGCATTCTGGCAGGTACGATTACCTTTATTGTGCTGGGCACGATCGGCTGGGCCCATTTCAGCAAAATTGAGGAAGTGGCCGTCGCCAACGGCAAGTTGATTCCTTCGACCGAGGTGCGTCCCGTTCGTTCTCTAGGCGCAGGCAGCGTCACTGAGACAAAAGTCAGCGTGGGATCAACGGTCAAAAAAGGAGACGTGTTAGTCACGATCGATCCTGGGTCTGCTGAGACGAGTGTGATCAGTTTAGAGCAAGATGCCGCCAAGATTCGCGAAGACATTGCTCGCCTCCAGGTTGAGAGAAGCGGTCAGGGCGAAGCTGGGACTCCTCTACAAGATGAGCTAATCGCAACCCGTCAACAAGAGTTTTCTAAGAAACAAGCGGGCGCGATCGCCGATGCCAACAGCAGAGCCGGAGCATACCAAGAGTCTCAGTCTGAGCTAGTCCGATTTCAGGAAAACCTGACCGCCGCCCAAACCACGTTAGACAATGCCACCGCTAACAAAATTCAGGCAGAAAACTCGTTGGCGCTGGCTCAAAAACGTCAAGCAATGCTCAAACCCCTCGAAAATTCAGGGGCGATCCCTAACCAGGAAGTGATCAGAGCCGCTCAAGAAGTCACTCAGTCCACCCAGCAAGTCATCAGCGCAGACAACCAGATTGCGGAAGCGGAAGATCGGATTGGCTCTCTGAGAAATAAGATTCAGTCTCAGCAAGGGCAAGTTCAGCAAACCCAGCAGGCATACGAGGCCGCAAAAAATGCGGCTCAGGGGCTAAGTCCTCAACGTCAGGCAGAAGTCCTCATCCAACTCAATCAGCGTCAAGAAGAATTGACCAAAAAACTGGGTGAACTCGCTGTCGCCAAACAGCAGCAGAGCGATCGCGAGTCGGTCAAAGCGCCGTTTGATGGCAAAGTTTACAACTTGAAGGTGACGCAAGGGCCGGTTCAGCAAGGCGAAGAACTCCTGTCGATTTCTCCAACGGATCAGGATCTCGTGCTAGAAGTCAAAGTGTTAAACCGAGACATTGGCTTTATTCAACCTGGTATGAAGGCAAAAGTGAAACTGGCAACCTTTCCTTTTCAGGAATTTGGGGTGGTAGAAGGCGATGTGATTTCGGTGAGTCCCGATGCGGTCGTTGAGAAGGATGAAAATGGACGAGACATGGGGCCCGTCTTCTTGACCAGAGTGCGCCTCAACAAACGAGCGATCGACGTGAGAGGAAAAGCCGTCGAACTCACTCCCGGTATGGCGGCCTCGGCGGAGATCGTCACCCGCAAAAAATCAATTCTCACCTTCATCACAGAGCCTGTCACCCGACGATTTAGCGAAGCGTTCTCAGTGAGATAGGCATCCACCAACGCCACTGGCTAAAGACCTTAGAGAGATCCCTGGCTTCGATCAGGCGTTGGGGATCTCATCGTTATGGTGCAACCATTCAAGCAGGATTGCTGAATTCGCCTAAACAAGGCCCAAAGTTTTGAAACTTGTTGCCAGAAAGCGCTAGAATAGCCTCTCAGTTCTGCATCCCTCCCTACACTCCTGAAAGAAAAATAATTGTTTAACAGAACGTAATATTTGCAGAACTGCGTTATCATAGAGACCAATACAACAAAGCGATTGCATTATCTGTATCCAACAAGCATTTACTGCCTGGATTGTGAAGCGAGGGGACAGACCATCGCACCCGCGATCGCTACAGTTCATCCCTGTCACTGACCTTTCGTTCTCCCTCCATTCAGGTATTTCATGGGCAACAAGCCAACCATTGCCATCTCGCATTTAGGGTGCGAAAAAAATCGAATCGATACCGAACATATGCTGGGTCTGCTGGTGCAAGCCGGATACTCTGTTGATGCCGATGAAGCGCTGGCAGATTATGTTATTGTAAATACTTGCAGCTTTATTCAAGCGGCCCGTGAGGAATCTGTTCGCACTTTAGTTGAGTTGGCAGAATCCGACAAAAAGATTGTGATCACAGGCTGCATGGCGCAGCATTTTCAAGAAGAACTGTTAGAAGAACTTCCAGAAGCCGTTGCGCTAGTCGGGACGGGCGATTACCACAAGATTGTGGACGTGATCGAGCGGGCCGAGACAGGCGAACGAGTCAAAGAAGTTTCTCAAGAGCCGACGTATATCGCGGACGAGACGACTCCTCGGTATCGCACCACGACTGAGGGCGTTGCCTATCTGAGAATTGCCGAAGGCTGCGACTACCGTTGTGCCTTTTGCATCATTCCTCATTTGCGCGGCAACCAGCGATCGCGGACGATTGAATCGATCGTTGCCGAAGCGGAACAGCTTGCCTCTGAAGGAGTCAAAGAGATCATCTTGATCTCCCAGATCACGACCAACTACGGTCTAGACATTTACGGCGAACCGAGACTGACAGAGTTAATTCGAGCCTTGGGGCAGGTTGATATTCCTTGGATTCGGATGCACTATGCCTATCCCACGGGGCTGACTCCCAAAGTGATCGAGGCAATTCAGCAAACGCCCAACGTTTTGCCTTATTTAGACTTGCCCCTTCAGCACTCCGATCCTGAGATCTTACGGGCGATGAATCGTCCCTGGCAGGGTCGGGTCAATGACGGCATTATCGATCGCATCAAAACTGCGATTCCGAATGCTGTCTTGCGTACAACCTTCATCGTTGGTTTTCCCGGTGAAACAGAAGAACAGTTTCAGCATCTGCTGCAATTTGTTCGACGACACGAGTTCGATCATGTAGGCGTGTTCACTTTCTCACCCGAAGAAGGCACTGCCGCCTACGAGTTGCCCCATCCAGTACACCAGTCGGTGATGGATGCCCGTCGCGATGCCCTGATGCAGCTTCAGCAACCGATTTCTCTCAAAAAGAATCGATCGCAGATTGGTCAGGTTGTCGATGTCTTGATTGAGCAAGAAAATCCCCAAACAGGTGAATTAGTGGGGCGTTCTGCCCGCTTTTCGCCAGAGGTTGACGGACTGGTTTATGTCCAGGGTGAAGCCTCGTTGGGGTCGATCGTGCCTGTGGCGATCGTGGATGCTGACGTGTACGACCTGTATGGGCGAGTTGCGACCGCAGCCGACCTGATGCAGCACTCACTTGTTACGTCACGATAGTTGCGATTTGATGTCTACGATTTGACGTCTACCACAAAAGTGCCGGATGAACTGATTCTGACCTTTTAGAATCCGATCCCCGCTTCTCACACTCTTTTTCACACACGACCGACGCGCCTTTTTCGACAGTTGTCCGCAGCAGGATTGATTGTGCCCCGGCACCCGCAGTTCTGATGAGATTCCGTGACTGGGTTTCAGCACTCCCTTGAGTCCATTTGCTCAGTCAGATATCCTCTGTCGAGTCTTGGCGTTTGACCTTGACACCTCTAGGAGATTCAATGACCCTTTCTTTCCAAAGCCTTGGACTTTCTGAAACCCGGATTCGCCAATTAGAAGAACTTGGCTTTACCGCTCCAACTGCCATTCAAGCCCAAGCAATTCCTCATCTGATGTCTGGGCGCGATGTCGTCGGACAAGCTCAAACCGGGACAGGCAAAACGGCGGCTTTTTCACTGCCTATTCTGGAGCGGCTTGATGCCAAAAATCCCGCAGTGCAAGCGTTAATCCTAACTCCGACTCGCGAGTTGGCCATGCAGGTTTGCCAAGCGATTAAAACCTTTGTAGACGATCGCCGCGTTAAGGTCGTCACGATTTACGGCGGACAGTCGATCGACCAGCAAATTTCTCAACTAAGAAGAGGCGCTCAAATCGTCGTCGGCACACCGGGACGAGTGATCGACCTGCTAGGCCGAGGCGACCTCAAGCTCGACCAACTCGGCTGGATGGTGCTGGACGAAGCGGATGAAATGCTCAACATGGGCTTCATCCAAGACGTAGAAAAAATCCTGAGTAAGGCACCCCCTGAGCGGCAAACGGCTTTCTTCTCAGCCACGATGGAGCCTTCGATCCGCAAGCTGGTGACGAAGTTTCTGAGATCGCCGATCACCGTGACGATCGAGCAGCCCAAAGCCGCTCCCAATCGGATCAATCAAGTCGCTTACACGATTCCTCGCGGGTGGACAAAGGCACGATCGCTGCAACCCATTCTCGAACTCGAAGATCCCGAATCGGCGATCATCTTCGTACGGACTCGTCGCGCTGCGGCAGAATTGACCAGCCAACTGCAAGCCGCCGGACACAGCGTAGATGAATACCACGGCGATTTGACTCAGACCCAGAGAGAACGCCTGTTGTTGCGGTTCCGTCAGCGTCAGGTGCGTTGGGTGGTGGCAACCGATATCGCGGCGCGTGGGCTTCACGTCGATGACCTGACCCATGTGATCAACTACGATCTGCCGGACAGCGTTGAGAGTTACGTTCACCGGATTGGTCGGACAGGCCGCGCTGGTAAAGAAGGAACGGCTCTGTCGATCGTTCATGCCCTTGATCGTCGCAAACTGCGTGACATCGAAAACCACGTTCGTCAGCGTTTAGAAATTCGCAACGTCCCGACTCGTGCCGAAATCGAAGCGCGTCAGCTAGAAAAACTGCAAGAGCAAGTTAAAGAAGCTCTGGCGGGTGAGCGGATGGCTTCCTTCTTGCCGATCGTGGCCCAGCTTGCTGAAGAGTATGAACCTCATGCGATCGCGGCGGCGGCTCTACAAATGGTCTATGACAAAACCCGTCCTTCCTGGATGACTTCGGGAAGTGATGCGGCGGATGATGCGCCTCGTGGCGGTAGTCATCGCAATGGTGGCGGCGGTCACCATAACGGTGGCGGTAATGGTTCTGATAAGCCGAAGCCGATCAAACGAGTCAAGACTGCTCACTAATTAACGTCAGTTCGATGAACGCTTCGCTTTTAGATTCAGGAACGCCCCCTAGATCCCCCACATGTGAGGGACTTTGAACCAGAATTCTCTCTGAAAGTCTCCCAAAATTGGCAGATTGGGGAGCAGGAGCCGTGAACAACGAAGCGAAAAAACTCTCATCGAATTCACGTTAATCACCGTTTGAATGAATGAGGCGGGTTGAGAATGATTCTTGACTCGCTTTTTTCGTGCGATCGTTTTTCTTCTAAACCAAAATGAATTTGACCCCTTGCGGGGAACTCGAAGAGATCGAGTGTTTCGCTTTGGTCGTGAGTGCTAGAGCGCCGATTCAAAGTTCTATATTTATGGGGGCACTGGATTTGTAATCGTAGTGAGGCAGTTAATCGAACCTACGTTGAAGCAGCGTCGTGATCAAGCGGACAAATTCTTCGGGATCGATCGGTTTCGACAGATGGGTATCAAATCCGGCTGCGATCGCTTGTTGGCGATTTCCTTCTCCCGCGTAGGCAGTGAGGGCGATCGCTGGCGTTCTCAGGTTGGATTGTCGGAGTTGGCGGATCAGCGCGTAGCCGTCCATGTGAGGCATTCCGATATCGCTGACCAGAAGATCGGGGTTGAGCGTTGAAAAGATTTGCAGCGCTTGAGAGGCAGAGGAGGCAGCCGTCACCTTTGCACCATGAAGCTCTAACACAAATTGGATAAACTCGCGCGAGTCTGGCTCATCATCGACAATCAAAACTTGAACCCCGTTGAGGTCAAGCGTTTGGGCGGCAGGAGTCAGCATAGCCGTATCTGTAACGGTCTGATGATGAATGGGCAACTGTACTGTAAATGTGGCTCCTTTGCCTTCTCCAGGGCTGGTTGCCCGGACGGTGCCACCGTGGAGTTCGACGATTTGCTTGACGATCGACAGTCCCAGTCCCAGTCCGCCGTATTGTCTTGTAATCGTGCTGTCTGCCTGACGAAAAGCCTCAAAAACGCAGGGTAGAAAGTCTGCATGAATGCCTTTTCCGGTATCGGTGACGTGAATTTGAGCAACGGAATTCCCAGCTTGAGCATTGAGGGCGGAGGATTGTAGCCTAACTTGAACCTGACCGCCGGAGGGCGTAAACTTGACCGCATTCGAGAGCAGATTCCAAACGACTTGCTGCAAGCGACTGGCATCTCCAATCACCAACCCCACCTCTGGAGCGATCGTAGTCTGAATTTGAATTGACTTTGCCTCGGCTGACAAATGCACTGTCTCGATCGCCGCCTCAATTACCTGACCCAGATCGACCGGATCGTGAGCTAACGTCAATTTTCCGCGCAGAATTCGAGCGATGTCGAGCAGATCATCAATTAGTTGAGTTTGAATTCGAGCGTTGCGTTCGATCGCGGACAGCGCTTCGGTCACTTTTTCGTCACTCAGTTTGCGACTCTGGAGAAGCCTCGTCCAGCCGAGAATTGGATTGAGGGGCGATCGCAGTTCGTGAGACAACACGGCTAAAAATTCGTCTTTGATGCGGTTAGCTCGACTCAATTCGTCGGCTTGCTGCTGGAGTTGAATTTCGGACTGTTTGCGATCGCTGATGTCGCGAGAAATGCCAATCACCCCGATCACCTTGCCTGCTACATCGCGCCACGGATATTTGGAAGAGAGCAGCGATCGTAATTTTTTTTGCCTGGGCACTTCTTCCTCGTAGCTGACAGATTTTCCGGTCTGCATGACTTGGCAATCGATCTGCCAAATCCGTTCTGCTACGTCTGAGGGAAACAACTCAAAATCACTGCGCCCTAACATCGCATCAACGGTCGTATTTAACCAGTGAGCAGCGGTTGGATTGACGACGACATAGCGACCCTGAGTGTCTTTGACAAAAATAATGTCAGAACTGTCCTCAATGACCGATCGTAAAATGCTGTTGGTTTGAGATAGAGCAGCTTGTGCCTGTTTGCTTTCGGTAATTTCATAAACCACGACATTCACCCCTAGCACCGTGTCGTCGATCGCTTTGAGCGGATAGAGGCTCACCAGCCAATCACGCTCAACTCCCGGTTGGGATGCATTGGTGCCGCGAGCTTCAAAATTTTCTAAGGGAATTCCTGTTTGCATTACCTGGTGATAGAGCGGTTCGAGACTGTCTGCCATTTCGGGCAAAATTTCGCGCAGCGTGCGACCGATGTGAGCTTCGGCTGGAGTGCCATTGATTTCAGCCAGGCGATCATTGATCCGCACAAACCGCAAATCGGGATCGACAAAACAAAGCCCGATCGGAGCCGTGGCATAGATGGCATCAATTTCGGCAAGTCGCTGATAGGCCGTTTGTTTTTGTCTTTGCAGGGACGCTTCGGCAACTTTTTGGTCGGTGATGTTTTGAAAGTAAACGGCCAGACCAGAGGCGATCGGGTAAGCCCTCACCGCAAACCAACAGTCAAGCGGCGGATAAAACGCTTCAAAGCTAACCGTAACTTCTTGAGCAACGGCGCGATGATACTCATAATCAAACAAGCTACCGATCGCTTCAGGAAACGCTTCCCAGACATTTCTGCCGATGAGGTCGTTAAAGCCACGGTTTAAAACCTGTACGGCTTGGCTGTTGAGATAAGTGAATCGCCAGTCGCGATCGAGCGAAAAGAACGCATCGGTAATACTTTCTAGCGTGTTTGACAAATCTTGTAGCGACGCTTGGCGAAAGTAGCGATCGTGTTCGATGTTTATCGCCGGAAGTTGGGTAAACGTCGTCACTACCGCATAGGGAGTTGCTTCGCCAGCCCGAAACAGTGGCTGAGAATTGAGCGAGAGCCACATAATTTCGCAGTCTGGTCGGTGAAAGCCCATCGTTGCCGTAGAAGGCTGACCCGTTTGTAGGGCAATCATAGCGGGGTGCATCTCACCGGGGAAAGGCGATCCATCTGGGTGAATGGTTTGCCAGGGGTAATCGATCGACGTAACGCCCTCCATCTGTCCGATCGTCATGCCTAACAACCGTTCAGCGGTGGCGTTGCAGGCTTGTATCGTCCCGTCTGCCATCTGCAAAACCATGCCCATATCACTCAAATAAGTTGAGGAATTCAAGGATGTCTGAGTCAGTGAGGGGTCAGAGGCTGGGTCAGATTGCTGGCTGTACATGAACAAAAGGCATGAGATAGACAAACTGGCCGCTTAAGCACCTGGAGAGCCTGCACATTTAAAGATTTTTGCAGTCGTGCAGTGTCCTCTCAAAGGAGGAGTCAAGTTCTTTTAGTCTATGCCTTTGTGGTGATTCCGTTGATCTACTGAAAGGAGGAGAAGCGTACTCTAGCTAATTTTCTAGAAGATTCCCTTAAAGGTTGCAGCGGGTGCGTTCTAGAAGATACCGAACGGCGTTCATCATTTCGAGCGGGCGATAGGGTTTAGAGATGTAAGCGTCAGCTCCTTGTTTTAGCCCCCAATAGCGATCGAAGTCCTCATTCTTAGTCGTACACATCATCACAGGAATGCTTTTGGTTTTGGGATCGCTTTTGATCCAGCGACACAGTTCGTAGCCATTCATGCGCGGCATGACAATATCGGTGATCACCAGATCAGGGCGGTGAGATTGAATGTGGGCGATCGCTTCGACACCATCGATCGCTTCCACAACCTCAAATCCCGACTCGCTCAGATACTCTTTGAGCATCAACCGAATCATTGCACTATCGTCAACGACCAAAACCGCACACATAGACGCTTCCTCTCGCTACGCACGTTCCCTTTTGAAGTCACTATTC
Source organism: Phormidesmis sp. 146-12 (assembly GCF_052939495.1). Taxonomy (NCBI): domain Bacteria; kingdom Bacillati; phylum Cyanobacteriota; class Cyanophyceae; order Leptolyngbyales; family Leptolyngbyaceae; genus Phormidesmis; species Phormidesmis sp. 146-12. Next base: position 72,012 of record NZ_JBJPHS010000017.1, read on the forward strand.
ACGGTTGCGACTTTCGATTCAGGGAGTTTTGTGTGTAGAGAGCGTGAAGGAGGGAAAGACCTTAGACAAAAGACCTTAGACAAAAGACCTTGACATTGGACACCAGGCCAAAGACTTAAAATGCCATTCAGTCCAGAGTCCAAAATCTTCTATCGTCGATCGCGCGTCAACAGATCCAACTGTGTAAATTCTTCGTCACTAATTGACCAGCCGAGGGCACCTGAATTTTGTTGCGCTTGATTGGCATTTTTTGCCCCAGGAATCGGAATCACGTTGCCTTGTTTGATCAGCCAGTTGAGAGAAACTTGAGCGGGAGTGCGATCGTGCTTTTCGCCAATTTGCCGTAGAAGGTTGGTCACAGGCGCGAGTTTCTCTAATCCCTGACGACTAAAGCGCGTATCTAGCTTGCGGGCACCCGTTACAGAATCGGCATTTTCGGGCGTGTACTTTCCGGTGAGCAAGCCTTGAGCCAGGGGACTATAAGCCAAAATGGTCACACCGAGTTGACGAGCCATATCGAGAATTCCATTCGTCTCAATTTGACGAGTAATCAGCGAATAGCGCACCTGATTGACCGCCAGAGGAACGCCTTTTGCAGCCAGATATCCGTGAGCTTCGCGCATCTGATCATCAGAATAGTTGCTGACTCCGATCGCGCCAATTCTTCCCCGCTTCACTTCATCCGCCAAAGCCTCCATCAGCGTTTTCTTGCTCATAAAGAAGTCAAAGGGCATGTGAACTTGGTAGAGGGCAACCCGATCAACCTGCAAGCGTTTCAGGCTTTCTGTCACCGCTTCATGGACGGCATCCGCAGAAAATCGCCACGGCAGCGGCATATATTTTGTCGCAATCTGAATCGGCTGGCTGGTTTGTTTCATAAAGCGTCCCAGCAGTTTCTCAGACTCTCCTAACCCATAGATTTCTGCCGTGTCAAAAAAAGTCACTCCCGCGTCTACAGCCGACTTAAACGCATTCTGCACATCTGTCTCGCTGTAATCTTTGCCATAACTCCAAAACAGAGAATCGCCCCATTGCCACGTCCCAATACCCAGGGGAGCGAGTTCCAAACCGTTTGCGCCAAGAGAGAGGGTTTGCATAATCAAAACAGGTAAAGGCTTAACATTTCTTAGTGTAACGATGAACCTTTGATTCACCCGCCCTTCTAGAGAGTCATTTACGATCGAATGCTCAAAGCCCTCTCGCTTGCCCTTATCCTTAGAAAAAATAAGAAAATCTAGATCACACTCACCACGATGGATACTAATCAACCGATCGACTTCACCGCCCCCGAAAAGTCACTCCCAAAAGTGGGCTTGTTTACAATGTTTCGCCTCGGTCTGTTTCAGATGGGGTTGGGGATGCTCTCCCTATTGACGTTGGGCGTTCTCAATCAGGTGATGATTTCAGAATTGAAGGTGCCTGGTACGATCGCGGCAGGGGCGATCGCCATGTATCAGTTTGTGGCCCCGGCGCGAATCTGGTTTGGGCAGATGTCCGACGCAAAGCCGATTCGAGGCTATCACCGCACGGGCTACATTTGGAGCGGCATGGCCTTACAGGTCGTCTGTCTCCTGTTAGCCATCCAAGTTGTCTGGAGATTGGGTGCCAGTATCACCGACGGATGGACAACGGCCAGTACGCTTTGGGCGATGTTGTTAGCGTTCATGTTCGCATTGTATGGACTGTGTATCAGCGCGAGTTCGACTCCATTCACAGCGCTGTTGGTGGATATTTCGGATGAAGAAGATCGATCGAAGATCGTTGGCGTAGTCTGGTCAATGTTGATGGTGGGGATTGTTGTAGGCGCGATCGTCGGTCAAAGAATGCTCACAGGCTTAACTCCAGAAACGTTGCAACCTGTAATCAATCGATTATTTTTAGTGTTTCCGGTTTCGGTTTTTTGTTTAGCGATCGTGGCCACCTTTGGGATTGAGAAAAAGTATTCGCGTTACGCTTCGCGTTCTCAATTGGTTGAGCGTGAAGATCAAATTACGTTGGGAACTGCGATCAAAGTGTTGACTGCCAGCCGTCAAACTGGAATCTTCTTTGGCTTCTTGTTAGTGATGACGATTAGCTTATTTCTGCAACAGCCTGTCCTAGAACCCTATGCGCGAGAAGTCTTTGGAATGACGATCGCTGAGAGCGCTGGACTCAACAAATATTGGGGCTATGGCATTCTAGCGGGCATGGGCGTGACGGGATTTCTAATCGTGCCTCGTCTGGGCAAACAGCGGACGGCTCAATTGGGATGTTGTCTCACGGCAGCTTGTTTCGTTTTGATCATCATCTCTGGCTTGACGCAAACTCAGACGTTGCTCAAAAGTGCGGTAATTTTGTTTGGGTTATCGTCTGGGGTGTTGACCAATAGCGCCGTCAGCCTAATGTTGGACTTGACCGCCACCGAGACCGCCGGAACCTTTGTCGGAGCCTGGGGTTTGGCGCAAGCCCTGTCGCAAGCATCGGCCACCGTCACCGGAGGCGCACTCCTCGATTTAGGACGAAAACTCTTCCAGCAGCCGTTTCCAGCCTTTAGCGTCGTGTTTGCTTGCGAAGCGTTGGGGATGCTTTTAGCCGTGACGCTCCTTCGACAAGTCAACGTGCAAGAATTCCGCAGCAGTTCTCGTAAAGCGATCGCCGCCGTCCTCCACCACGAACTAGACTAATGGACTTTTGGTCACAGGTTCTCGACTTTTCTGAAACGACCACGCATTCCGTCGGGACACAGCTTCTCAAAGATTTCGGGCAGGTGCAAGCGTCTGAAAAGTCGGACGGAAGTTTGGTAACCCAGTCAGACCAATGGGCGGATCAGGTCTTGCGGGATGCGATCGCTCACACCTTCCCCACTCACGGCGTTTTGAGCGAAGAAGTGGAGCATGTTTTCCCGCATACAGACTGGTGCTGGGTGATCGATCCGCTCGATGGCACGACCAATTTTGCCAGAGGATTGCCGCTTTGGGGAGTGTCGATCGGACTGCTTTACCAAGGCATTCCCGTCTTTGGCTATGTGCATTTTCCGCCGTTGAGACAGTCCTTTCATGGCTTTTGGCAGGGTGACTCTGGGTTAGAAATGCTAACGGGCGCGTTTCTCAACGGCAAACCGATTCACGCCAGTCAAGATGCTTTAACTAGCAACCATTTCTTTAACCTGTGCGCTCGAAGTGTTTCGGTTCTCAAACAGCCCTTTCCTGCCAAAATTCGCATGTTGGGTGTAGCAACCTATAATCTGCTGACCGTAGCAGCGGGAGCAACGTTGGGCGGAGTCGAAGCCACTCCAAAAATTTGGGATATTGCGGCAGTTTGGGCGATCGTTCAGGCCGCAGGCGCAATCTGGCACCCTTTAGAATCTGAACCTATTTTTCCATTAACCGTGGGACAAAATTATCGGCAGCGATCGTTTCCTACATTAGTCGTCAGCCGATCTGATTTATTGCCTGTGTTTGAACCGTTGGTTAAGTCGATCTCTTCGAGTTACCCGCAAGGGGTCGCTTCGAGTTACCCGCAGGGGCCGGCGCGAAGGTGACTCCTCAATAACCAAATCGACTGCGAGTTTTCTTTGAGCTTTGATGCAACTTGTCGATAATTGCTTTGACGTAAGGCTTGTCGAGTTCGGGGCTGCCTGCTGCGATCGTGTCAAACACCCCAATCTCTGCTCGCAAAAACTTACCAATCACAATCTGCACATTTCTAATCTCAGCCCATCGCTCTTGAGGTAAAGAACTGTCCCGATGCTGCTCTAGCAAATCGATCAAGTAATGATGATAACCCCAGACGATTTTGGCGGTCGATCGCGTTAGAAAAATTGCATGATCAGAAAGCCAACTGTCATACTGCTTCTGAAATTCAATTAGCTGTTGATTGTTTGGAGCGCCATACTCAATCACATTGTTTAGATCATTCAAGGCTTTAAAGAGAATAGGATATCCTTCTAGTCGTTTGTCAAACAAAGAAGTTGTATATTTCTGCTCTAATTGTCTACTTAGCTTACGAAATTCTGTCCGTGCTTGATAGAGGGCGACAAAGAAAGAAGCCAATACTGTAATTAGCCCTGATACGATCGGTATCCACAATTCTGGCTTCATAGTCTTGTATAGATCTAATTGCAACTTCATCGGACGATATTAACAAAACGCGAATTCGATAAAGTTTTTTTGCTTCGTTGTTCACGTCTTCTGCCCCCCAACCCCCCAATTCTGGGGAGCTTTAGAGCAAGATTTTCAAATCAAAGTCCCTCACTTGTGGGGAATTGAGGGGGCTGCCCAAATTGACGACCGCAGCAAAAGATTCCGTCGAATTCGCGTTAACAAAGCATTACTACTGAATTTGCACTGAAATACGATCTCTTCGAGTTACCCGCAAGGGGTCGCTTCGAGTTACCCGCAAGGGGTCGCCCCAGTTCAGTCCCAGTTGCCTTTGAGCATTTCCTTGGTTGGTGGCGATTTCGATCCAGTTGTGACTGCCAATTAATGCCAAAACTTCTCCAGGTTCACTGTCTGCATAGGTCGTTTTGCTTGGATAAGTTATATGAGCGATCGTCACGCTCCAGTCCCTTCCCTCCACTTCTGTCCCCGGAATATTCGTAATCAGATTGCCAAAATGGTCGATCGCTTGAATCGATCCTTCAATTGTGTGATCTGTCCGAATGGGATTAGCAATGGGAAACTGCACGATCGTATCCAACTCGATCGCTCGTCCCAATTCCCTCAACGGTACGCCACTCGCCAAATGTGCGCCAACCGGGGCAAAAATATCGCGTCCGTGAAAAGTCTGACTCGGAGCCAAAACGCGCCAATAATTGGGATTTGTCAACTCAACGGCGGCGACCCCTTGCGGGTAACTCGAAGAGATCGCTTTCCAGTGGCTCAACACGCCACTCACCAACCCATTGTCAGGACTGACCAAAAAACCAGACCCAAGCTGAACGGCGATCGCTCGTCTCGCACTGCCCACCCCCGGATCAACGACAGCTACATGCACCGTTCCATCAGGGAAGTAAGGATAGGCATTCATGAGTTGAAATCGCGCCATCGCTACGGATTGAGGCGGAATCTGATGGGTAATATCGATCACTTGTAGATGAGGATTGACGTGAGCGATCGTCCCTTTCATCACCGCTACATACGCATCACTCAGTCCAAAATCAGTTAGAAGGGTCAGGATCATTTATCAGTAGGTTCAGTAATATTTATGTTTTTAATGTTAACTTTGGTAGCATAAGCTACGGATTATTCTACTAGCTGCTACCATTAGAGTAAGCGAAAGCTAACAGGTGACACTCTAGGAACGTTTAACATGAACAGAAATCGTAATCAAAACGCCGCGCAAACTGCCAGCGTCCATCGTGAAAACCTTCAGAAAAACCTGCAACGCCGCATCGAAGCTGCCAGAGCCAGCGGTGACACCAACCTTCTTCGACTGCTAGAAGCAGAAGCCAGCTATCTCAAGTAGTGCTTCAATCATCATTCAATTCTGCTCCTATTTAGGATTCACGCAGAGGTACAGGCTAAAAGGTTTGTGCCTCTTTTATTTTGGGCTTTTTTGATCTTCTGTTGATCTTCTGCTTTGATCAAGTTACAGCAGTTCTCTGGTGAGTCAGGACGGTTGAGTAGAGGACGCTTGTATACTGAATTCTAAGTTTTGTGGAGGGGTTCTCAGAATTCCTTTCTCTATTTAATTTTCTAAAAAAACTTTAGAGCACACGGAGACACTCAATGAAAGTCGTAATTACAGGGGCAACGGGATTTGTGGGCAGTCGTTTGGTAGAGCGGCTTTTGGCTGAAGGGCATCAGGTCGTTGTGTTGACGCGCAATCCTGCTAAGGCTGCTTTTCCTCAGTCGTCGAGTCTCGAAATCGTTGCCTACAGTCCAACTGAGTCGGGCGATTGGCAAAATGTCTTTTACGGCTGCGATGGTGTAGTTAATCTGGCAGGAGAAGCGATCGCCGAATCCCGCTGGACACCCGAACGCAAACAAGCGCTGATCGACAGTCGCAAAATCACTACCCAAAAGATCGTCGAAGCCATTGCCAAAGTCGATCACAAGCCTTCTGTCTTGGTGAATGCATCAGCGATCGGCTTCTACGGCACCAGTGAAACGGCCACCTTTGACGAAACAAGTTCTGCGGGAGACGATTTCTTAGCGGAGATCTGCCAAATCTGGGAAGCCGAAGCCAGCAAGGTTAAGGAAATTGGAACTCGATTGGTCATTCTGCGATTGGGCGTTGTGTTGGGAGATGGAGGCGCGTTAGGTAAGATGTTACCAGCCTTTAAGTTGTTTGCGGGTGGCCCGATCGGCAGTGGTAAGCAGTGGTTTTCGTGGATTCACCGAGACGATGTAGTGAGTTTGATTGTGCGGGCACTGACGCGATCGGACATGGAAGGCACTTTTAACGCAACGGCTCCCAATCCCGTCCGTATGGTTGACCTGACGAATACGATCGGTGAAGTGATGAATCGTCCTTCCTGGCTGCCTGTCCCTGGTTTTGCATTAGAGGCGATGTTAGGAGACGGCGCAAAAGTGGTGCTAGAAGGTCAGGAAGTCTTGCCCAAACGAACCCTATCCAGCGGATTTGAATATCAATATCCAACCCTCAAGCCAGCACTAGAAGCCATTCTAAAATAAAGTTTTGAGTGGTTCCTTTACTCAACAAGTCCTGGAGAATTGCCAATGACCATCGCAACTTATAAATGGACAATCGATCGCTATCACCAGGCGATCGAGGCTGGCATATTTGATGATCAGCCTATTGAATTATTGAATGGAGAATTGATAGAGATGTCCCCCGAAGGAGTTCCCCACGCTGGCTTGAGCGACAGTTCATCAAGGTATTTGCAAAGGCTACTAGGGGAACGAGCGATCGTGCGTGTAGGGCACCCAATCACGTTGCCTAATTGTTCTGAGCCTGAGCCAGATTTAGCGATCGTTCAACCTCTAGAGCAGGTCTACAAAACTGAGCATCATCCCTACCCAGAGAACATCTTCTGGGTAATTGAATATGCAAACTCTAGCTTACAGAAAGATACAGACATCAAGCGTAGAACTTATGCGGCGGCGGGAATTTGTGAATACTGGGTGATTAATCTTAGAACAATGGGGTTGATCATCTATCGAGATCCCATTAACGGGGATTATCAATCTGAAGTCACGCTGACCAGTGGAACCATTCATCCATTATCTTTTCCAGAGGTTGCGATCGAGGTGATGAGATTAATTCATTGATCACTAAATTGGCTCAGACTATTAATTGACAAAGGATTGGCCAAAACGGAGCGAAGTCACCACCGCCTCAATCACTGCAAAAAGTACTTGACTTTTACAGAGAAATTCTTGTACGCTCTCTGGTTAAGTTGCCTTGCGTGAAGTGTTCGGCAATCGGATACCCAAAAATTCTAGCCGTCGCCGCTCAAAGCTGATTCCACCCAGCAATGAACGGCTGACCCCCAAGCTGACTGAGACCCAGCGTGGAGGCTAATGGAGAATCATAGCATTCCTCCTAGTCATCCTGCTTTGTCCTGCTTGTGGGATGGCTAGGTTTTTGGGCCTTCCTGCATCCCAAAATTTAGGAGAACCCCCAAATGTCTGACAATCTGCGTGATTTTCTGTCTGACGACGAGCCGCCCACCGACTACGAAAAGCTGAAAATTTTGATCATTGGCTTTCCAGCAGGGGTTACCGAAACGATTCACACGCTATACAGCCTTGGGTTTGCCGAAGTGAATGATTGGAGTCCCCTATTACCCGCGCCTAAACCAGGAGAAGTGATGAGCATTTTGAGGCGCGATCGCGGATAACTCAAAGCGATTGGACTTGATAGAAAGGTGGCGACGGATATCAGTGGATTTGAAGATCCATTTGCTCCTAAGTCCGTTGCCATCTTCTCAACCCTACTGACTGAGCCGTTTTGTTAGCCAACTTGTCGCACCACTGATCAGCGCACCTGCCATGAGAATGCCGATCGCGGGCGTAAAAACAGGCTCCCAAAGTTTGTACCAAAGATCTAACCCCAGCGGAATTTTAGCCCCTCGACCAATCACAGCCGCCGCCAGCCAAAAGAAGCTAAAAAGCACCAGAAATAAATCCAGCATCAAAATGAAGTTAAGCCACTTCAAAAACTGCTCTTTCATATAAAGTTGTTAACCTAAAGTTGTTAAACGCATCGGTAAGAATTGATCTACACTTCATACCTTATCAAAACATTTTATCAAAAAATAGGGCTGCCTCTGGGATTCAGGACAGCCTTATCAACGATCGAATCAACATTGCAAATCAGAATTTACAGTTCCTCAAATTTAGGTAATCCTTTGTGGTGCGATCGTTGCAGATTTTCTGGATCGACATAGTGACAGACCGCATCACTCACACAGATAATCGCCCACCCTGCCTGATCTATCTCTCTTAGCTGATACCCCGAAGCTTGTTGAACAAAGCAACCTCTGTGATTCCGTGTGCCCGGTTTAACGCCTACGAATTCATACAACATGGCTAAATTATTCCTAAACGAATCAGTGGATTTGCACAAGAAGCTTTCACACCCCTTCACAACCAAAAGTGATGATCGAGTCGATCGAGTCGTTATGAGTTTTTGCAGTTAGTCACTGAAGCGATCGTTGAGTGCCTTCTGATCATCAAGCATTCAAAAATCGCGCCTTTTAATAACTGTGAAATGGTGTAAAGACTACTCTTTGTCTTGTTAGTTGAATCTTACCATTCTATTTCTGAAAGCATCATTAAGTTAGTTATGGTATTGTTTCGAGTAATGTATTTCAGTCGTCAAAACCTTTACCGCGTTGCAAGTATTTCAGCCGTTTTAATGTAGTTTTATGACCAGCATTCCTCCAGCTTCGATTTAATCAGCCGTTTATTCTAGCGGCGAGTCCAAATTCTCTTAAAGTCCCCAAAATTGCCAGCTTGGGAGGCAGGAGACCCAAGCAACGCAGCGAGATTTATGATCAACTTCACGTTGGTTTACAGAACTAATCCATAAAAAAATGGAGCCAGGTTCAAAAACACTAACTCCAGCTCAACTTGGACTTTGATTCAAAACTTACTCAGCCAGCCAGGCCTTAACTCGCTCCATACTGACCCAACCTGGCTTACGAGTTAGCCCATCTTCGATATTTTTCTCGACCTCTTCGCGCAATTCTGGAATCGCCATCGTCAACTGTTGAGCCACTTCGACATGGGTTCTGACCCCCTTCTTGTTTAAGTCGAGCATGGCCAGCACTAGATTGATTCGTGCTTGCGGATCTTGGGGATTGAGCTTTACTGCTTTTTGGGCAGTCGTAAAGGCCAAAGAATGCTTGCCAGTCAAGAGATATAACCATGAAAGACAAGTCCAGGCAGCGCTAGTTTTACCAGAGCGATCGCAGATTTCCTTAAAAACAGGAATCAACTCCTCTGGGGATTCGCCTTCCTTGTAGCGTTCCAGGGCTTCATCAAAGATGGTTTCAATAGTTTGAGTCATGATTGAGCTAAAGGTCTAAAAATTAAACGATCGCAATGGCAGTCTGAAACTAACGCCGAAACCCTATGCCGAAAACGATTTGCCACAGCCACAGGTCTGATCCGCATTGGGGTTTGTAAACTGAAAGCCGCCGCCAATTAAAGCATCACTATAGTCCAACAGCAACCCATAGAGATAGAGCATACTTTTGGGATCACAGACCACTTTAAAGCCGTCGTAATCGTAGACCTCATCATCCGATCGAATATTGCTGGGATCTTCAAAATTCATCGTGTAGGACATGCCAGAACAGCCGCCGCCTCTGACCCCCACCCGCAAACAAAGATCCTGCCCTTGCTTTTCTCGCAGCGCCATCACATGCTTGAGGGCCGCATCACTCATGAGAATTCCACGCTTTTGGGACTGAGTTGCCTGTGTCATGGTCGTCTGACTCCTAAGATCTTTTGCTGATTGATCTAGTTTATCGATTATTTGAGTAAAACAGATTTCTGAGTCACAATCTTACCGAACTGACTATGCTGATAGAAGGCTTTTGTACGACGTTTCAGAATGTCGGTGAGGAAGTAGATTAGCGTCTAAGATAAAGTCTGCTGTCCGAGAGCCTTGCATCGTCCCTCCGTTAATTGACTTGGTTATGACTGGTCTCAATCGTGCTACTCGTCGTCGGCTGCTGCAACTACCGCAGGTTCCTAGTGTCTGGGAGGGCGATCGTCGGCCACTCTCTACAGGGTTGTCGATCGCCAGCAGTCCGACGATAGACCCGACAAATGCCCATCCCGATGGCGACTGTATTCTTTGGGTCGATGGGTCGCAAGGGGTCGTCAGAGCAATGGATGTAGTGCCGGATGAGACGGGGCATGAAGCGATCGTTCGCACTTTGTTACGAGCGATGGAGCATCCCCACAATCCAGGAAAGCCGGCTCGTCCTCAAAAGATCGTGGTGCGCGATCGAGAAACCCAGTTTTACCTGAGAGGCGTGCTGCAAGATTTAGAGATTACTCTGGACTATGTGCCTGAGTTGCCGCTGATTGATGAGATCTTTCGCGGATTTCAGGATGCGACGGATACTCGTCCGCCTCAGTTGCCACCTCAGTTTGCCGATCAGTTGATCGAGAAGGCAGAAGGGCTTTGGCAAGATGCCCCCTGGGAAGTGTTGGGCGATCATCAAATTTTAGAAATCGAGTTAAATCAGTGGGATCTGCACAGCCTCTATGCCTCAGTGATGGGGATGCTGGGGATGGAATATGGGATTTTGCTGTATCGATCGCTCGATTCGCTGAAACAATTCCGGCAGCGCGTGTTGGCTAACGAATCGCTTGAACAGATGGAAGAAGCTTTTCTGGGTCAAGATTGCCTGTTTCTCACCTTTGAATCGGGCGAAGACGAAGACGAAGACCCGCTAGAACTCGTCGATCCAGACTCAGAAATTACGCCTGTTTTTGGGACGCTCCATCCGTTAGAAGGGATTCGATCGTTTCTCTACGACGAAGAAGCCCTATCACTGCTGGTCATTCTAGAAGCGCTGCATCGATTTATGCGGCAACATCGGCGCAAATTTGAGGGCGACGCTTTTCCGGCTGTCAGCAGTAAGTACAAAATTCCCCTTCCTGAAGGGAGCGAAGCAAACACATCAGCCGTGTCGGTCAAGGTTTCGACGATGCCCGATCTGGCAAATGAACTGTTTGCAATGGTAGACGACGAGGAAGAGGAGCCGTTCTTTCCAGTGATTCGGGACGACTTGGTGCCAGAGCATTCTTTCTTGAGTCTGGGCGTGATGCCGTGGGAAATGGTGGAGCGAATGCGATCGCACGTCGATCATCACCAGGGCGGCGAACCGACAGAATCGGGAGAAGGGTTGCCCGTGATTTTAATCCAGACTTCTCGACCCAAAGCGAAGGCAATGGTAGATGAAATTAAGGAGGCAGGCGGCATTCGCGGTATTTGCTTTAATCCTGGTGCTGACCCGTTTGTGGGCGACCACTACGACTTGGGACTGCTGCAAACCGCCAACGGCGAACTTCATTTATTTGGCGAATTTGAAGAAGACGATCCCACCCATATTCAGGCGCGTAAAAAGTGGGAGCAGCGCTGCAAGAAGACCAAAGGCTATTGTGGGCTGGTCGTAGCCAAAGGACTGACGGGCGCAAGTCGAGGCAATCCCAATATGAAGGATATGGTGGCCCTGTTTGAAGTGAAGGCAATCTCATCGGACGAGTTGGGCCTGGGACTGCTAGAGCGTAAGTTTGCGGTGGATTGGGTCTAAGAGGGCGCTCGAAGCGAAGGATCGCAGATCAAATCGGCGTTGCTAACTCAAGGTGGAGTCGATGGAATCTTTTCGCTTCGTTATTCAGTGCTTCTGCCCCCCAACCCCCCAAAACTGGGGGACTTAAGCCAAGAATTTCAGTTCAAAGTCCCTCACTTGTGGGGGATTTGGGGGGCTGCCTAGATCCATAACCGCAGTGAAAGATTTCATCGACTTCACGTTAACTTAGGGGATGAATTGGGGATGAATTGCCCTCAACGTCGCGAGAGATCGGACGTTCAAGGTTTTTCAACCCAATAAACGCACCCTTTTTGATTGGGCAAAGCAAGAATTGATGTAACGAATTCAGAAACGGCGATCGTCAGGGGTGAGTCAACTCACTAAGTTAGAACCATCCTTTACAACGCCTCCACTCCTGAAAATGACAAACATCACACCAAAAAACTTCAAAGCGCATCAAATCACCATCGCTGCGCTCACCGGATTGATTCTACTCACAGGTGCCAAATCCCAGCAAGCCGGACTGGCCTCACCGCCGTCACAAAGCACTGTGTCTTCAAAATTAAGAGTGACCCGATCGTCTGCCTTGCCCTCATCCGTTGAACAAAGGGTACGCCAGGATTTGTCTCAACGGCTCAATATTCCGTTGCGGGATGTCAAAATTGTGAGCTTTAGCCAGCAAACCTGGTCAGATAGCTGTTTGGGGTTAGGAGGTGCGGCTGAGGGCTGTTTGAGGGGAACTGTCCAGGGTTGGCGAGTTGAAGTCACCAATGGTCAGCAAAATTGGTTTTATCGCACAGATGACACTGCCCAGGCGACCCGATTGGAACCTCAGCCCAACAATGTGGTGACTTTGCCTGCCGATGTCGCTCAACGTTTGCTAAAAACGGTTGCTAGACAAGTGAGCATTCCCATCAGTCGCTTACAGATTGCAGAAGTCAAATCAGCGACCTGGGATGGCTGTCTGGGAGTCTACAAACCAGAGCAAGCCTGCACTCAAATTGCGCTATCTGGGTGGCAAGTGATTGTGACGGGCAGCGATCCCTTGCGGGCAACTCGAAGCGACCCCTTGCGGGTAACTCGAAGAGATCGCAGTTGGGTGTATCACTTAGACGAATCGGCAAACCGGATTGCTCAAAACCCAACTGCAAGTCGCAGCCAAGGTGGACTGGTGCCTTCCTTTATTCCAGAACAAAATAAGCCTGAGATCGAAACTAACGTGGTTTTTCGGTCGATCGTCAGCGGCGATCTCACAGGCAAGGTGACTCAAGTGACCTTAACGAATGATGGCGTGATCACCCAATTGATCACCGCTCCCAATATTCGTTCTCGCCCAGTTGTGCTAGGGCGATTATCTCCACAACAAGTGGAGCAATTTCAGCAAATTCTGCAAACGCAGCGCTTTCGCAATTTGAATGACTTGAGATATTTGAGTAGTGCAGCGTTTGCCGACTATCCCACTACGACCTTGCAAGGGGTGGGCAGTACCGTTCAGTACATCGATTTGGAGGTCAAAAACCTCCCTAAAGCGTTACAGTCCGTAATTCAAGCTTGGGAGAAATTGCCTTCTCGCTAGGGATCACGAGTGATCCCAAAGTAGAGTCATTGGACGGTCTGGTGAAGGGTGCATTTTCGCCATCGACTCTCATGATCAGCTTTCTCAAATGAGACGAAGTTTGGCGATCGCTTCCTCTGGTCGATCGTCCCTTAATCCAACTCAAAGCCAGTGTAGTCGGGTCAGTGCCTTACATTTCTTAGCAGTTGGGACGGAGTTTTAGGTATGAATGCTTATCAAAATACCAAAAATGAGCAGAAAAGTGCTGTAATCCATATAACTTAAAGCTTTTCACGCTCCAGATTGAGAGAACAGCCTATAGAATGGGTCATTGAAAAATCGAGGTTCTGGGAGTTTCAGCCATTTTGAACCGACCGCCTTGAGGATTCAACTTTTGGTCTCACTTTGAGACTAAAGGAACGCTTCAACCCCACTCAACAAACTCTGAGGGAAACGATATGAATAAGGGCGAACTCGTGGATGCAGTCGCTGAGAAGGCTAGTGTCACCAAGAAACAAGCAGATGCAGTGTTGACTGCTGCGATCGAAACGATCGTCGAGGCGGTTTCTTCGGGTGACAAAGTGACGCTGGTTGGTTTTGGCTCGTTTGAGTCGCGTGAGCGCAAAGCTCGTGAGGGGCGCAACCCCAAAACAGGCGATAAGATGGAAATTCCGGCGACCAAAGTTCCTGCATTTTCGGCAGGGAAGCTGTTTAAGGAGAAGGTTGCTCCTTCTGACGACTAGGCTGGCTAGACATTACGACCTTTTTAAGCAGGAAAATTTTGAAACGTCCAGTGCATGGGGGGAATTTAGCTTGGGCAGCGGCGCTGGTTGGCTGTTCTCCCTCTGCAATTCTTGATTTTTCTGCCAGTATCAGTCCGTTGGGGCCGCCCCGATCGGCGATCGAGTCCATTCAAAATAATTTAGGTTTGCTGAAAGCGTATCCTGATCCCGCGTATGGGGAGTTGCGATCGGCATTGAGCGATTTTCACCAGATTTCACCGGACTGGATCTTGCCTGGAAACGGGGCGGCTGAGTTACTGACATGGGCCGCTTGGGATTTGGCAGCGTTAGACACGACCTGGGTTTTGACTCCTGGATTCAGCGATTATTTTCGAGCATTGAAGGCGTTTGGGGCACGGGTCGATCGCTATTCCTTAATGATTCAGAATGGTTTAACGACACTTCCACTGGATGCTCAAAAGTCTGGGTTGCTGTTAAATAATCCCCATAATCCAACGGGTCAGCTATTTTCAAAAGCGTCCATTTTGCCTTATCTAAAAGCGTTTTCGCTCGTGGTGGTGGATGAGGCTTTTATGGATTTCTTAACGCCCGATTGTCAACAAAGTTTGATTGATGAAGTTGAGAATTATCCCAATTTAGTGATTTTACGATCGCTCACCAAGTTTTATAGTCTGCCAGGATTGAGATTGGGCTATGCGATCGCTCATCCCGATCGATTGAGTCAATGGCAACAGCGGCGTGATCCCTGGTCAGTGAATGTTTTGGCTTCTGTGGCCGCGATCGCCATGCTAAAAGACACCGAATTTCAGCAACAAACCTGGGATTGGTTAGAATCTGCTAAACCTGCGTTATTTGATGGCTTGAAACAATTACCAGGATTGCATCCTTTTCCGAGTGCTGCTAACTTTTTTTTGGTAAAAACTGAGCGATCGAGTGTTGAAATTCAAAAGCAATTATTAGCAGATCACAAGATTTTAATTCGAGATTGTTTGAGTTTTGATGAGTTGGGCGATCACCACTTTAGAGTTGCTGTGCGTTCTGAGTCAGAAAATAACCGCTTGCTCGAAGGATTAACCAACGTTTTGTAATTTTTGTTGTAGCTTTTAATATGGCAGTTGAGTATGATTTGGTCGTCATTGGTAACACGGCGGTTGGAATTCATGCCGCGATTTCGGCTGCTCGACTCAAAGCAAGAGTTGCCTTAATTGATCAAGCGGTGAATACAGAAAAAACGGTCGATTGCTTTCGAGAAGTCGGGCGCATTTCTCAACAGATTGCGCGGATCAATCAACTGAGTTTTTATCAACAGACGATTGATTCCAATACACTCAATTGGACAAAGGTTAAAAAGTGGGCAGATACGATCGCAACTGACTTTCAAGAAGCAAACTCTCCTGCGGTTTTAGCCTCTTTAGGAATTGAGGTGATCCCTGCGTCAGGTGAATTTGTGCGTAAGCCACAGGCTGGTTTTTTGGTGCATGGACGACTGCTACGATCGCGATCTTTCCTAATCACAACAGGAATGCTAAGAGCGCCCACGATCGAAGGTTTGAAGTCAACTCATTACCTCACCGAAAAAACCGCCTTTCAGTCCTTACCTGCTACCTTAACCATTATTGGTGACGATGCGATCGCGATTGAGTTCGCGCAAATTTTCACTCGGCTAGGCGCTCAAGTTACGTTGATCACAACTCAATTTTTGGCAGGAGCCGATCGAGAAGCTGCTTTTCTCATTCAGGCACAGCTAGAAGCAGAAGGCGTTCGAGTTTTGACCACCCAAGTAACGCAGGTGAGACAGATTCAAAATAAGAAATGGGTACAGGCGGGAGATGTAGCGATCGAGACTGATGAAATTCTGTTAGCAACCAAGACAGAACCCAATTTAGAGGGATTGAATTTGGAAGCAGCGGGAGTACGATCGCCCATTCAAACTAATGCAAAACAACAGACGACGAATTCCCGCATTTATTGGTGCAACACTCAACACCAAGCAGATATTGCCGTTAAAAATGCGCTATTTTTTCCAATCTACAAGCTAAATCGTCACATTCCCAGAGTTATTTTATCAAGTCCAGAAATTGCCTGGATCGGTTTAACAGAATCTCAAGCAGTTCACGAATACGGCAAAGACATTTTTGTTTTAAGGCAACCTTTCAAAACTTTAGAAAAGGCGCAAATTCGAGGAGAACTGACGGGATTTTACAAATTAATCGTGCGTCGAAATGGCTCAGTTTTAGGAGCGCACATTGTTGGCACTGAGGCAAGTGAGTTGATAGGAGCGATCGCCTTCGCCATGCAAAAAAAACTGAAGATAAGCGCGATCGCTGCTCTCCCCTTTCCTTCTTCCACACTCTCAGAAATCCTATCCAAAGTTGCCACAGATTTTCAGTCTCAAACGCTCAAACAAAATTCCAGACTACGGGACTTTTTGCGGAACTTTTTTAATCAGCGGAGACGGCGATCAAATAGCAAATAAACCGTGAATTCAATACGATTCTTCGCTACGTTTGAAGTTCGTGGAAGCTCCCTAAATTTCCCACGAGTGAGGAACTTTGAACTAGAAATCCTGTCTATAAGTCCCCCAAAATTGGGGGGTTGGGGGGCAAAAGCCTCTAGACAACGCAGCGAAAAACCTCACCAAATCAACGTTAAATACCAACCGTTGAAGCAGACAACTCAACACGTTTAGATTTGTTGAAATCATCCGCTTCAACCATCTTTTCTCACACTCTCGCCAGCGTGACACGTTCTGATTGATCTTGATATTTACCACGCCGAGTTTCATAACTGACTGCACAAGGAGCGCCTTCTAAAAAGAGCAACTGTACAATTCCTTCATTGGCATAAATCCGACAATCCGCACTCGACGAATTCGAGAATTCCAGTGTCAAATGTCCCCGCCAGCCCGCCTCAGCAGGCGTTAGATTTGCAATCAACCCAATCCGCGCATAAGTCGATTTACCAATGCAGATCACCGTCATATTTTCGGGAACTTCTAGCCGCTCTAGAGCCACACCCAACCCATAGGAATGAGCAGGCAACACAAAGTAGCGGCCATTCTCATCTTCATGCAGTTGAGCAGGTTCCAAGTTTGCCGGATTGAAATGTTTGGGATCGACCACCGTGCCCGGAATGTGACGAAAAATGCGAAACTCAGACGCAGACAGACGCAAATCGTATCCATAGCTGCTCAACCCATAGGAGATCACAGGCAGACCCTCCACATGCCGAACAAGCTGCGGCTCAAAGGGAGCAATCATCCCCTTCTGCGCCATTTGAGTAATCCAGGTATCGTTTTTGATCATGGTGTTTGCCTATGGCTGGTGGCTGCGACGAAGTTCAGTAATTTGATCCGCTACATCTAAAATCGCCTGGGGCATCTCAGGGCCCGTCAGAATAATGTCAATTTGCCGAGGGCGACGCTTGAGAAATTCCAGCACTTCTGCTTGAGGAATCAGCCCAAAATTGATCGCCAGACTCAACTCATCCAACACAACCAGATCGTATTTGCCCTGACACACCACATCCTGCGTGTATTGCCATAATTGCAGCAGCGATCGCACCTCTGATTCATCTAACTCAGGAGTGTCAATACACCGGGGAATGTCACAACGAATCCAATCCAGACTTTGACTGAGCTTGACGGGGCGATCGTACCCCTGCCCAATGCCCCCTTTGAGAAACTGCACCACCAAAACCGACGTACCCTGGCCCGCAATTCGCAAAGCCTGAGCCATCACTCCTGTAAAAAAGCTGCGATGAAAGGAGGTAAACACCTGCACCAGCCCTTCTACACTGAGATGAAGGGGACGAGAATCAAAAACCGGAGTCTCAACTTGGGAAACCATAGCGCACTCAGTCAAAGGGTGAGAAAAGGAACGTAGTTTCTGAAGGCTCAGAAGTCAGATATAGCGTGTTTCAAAATATGCTTTCATATCAAACACTACCTGTAGAGAAGCGTCAAGAGTATTCATGATCTTGTGGAGTAATCTCGTGCAGCGCCTTCTCTCTGACCAATAGAATACAGAAAAGTTTGTTAGAAGTACAGACGTTCTAAAAAATGGGGGTGGATCACGTTGTGGGGAGCAGTTGTTTTAAAGCCCTCGACTCACCCCAGTTCCCGTCCCCTGGAACATGATCCACGAGAGGAAGAAATTAGAGATAAAGATCGCCAGCAGCGAGGTCACAACGGCCGTGGTTGTCGATTGCCCGACTCCTTTTGCGCCTCCTGTGGTCGTCAACCCCCAGCTAGATCCAATCACCGCAATCAATGCCCCAAAGAAAAATCCTTTAAGGGGTGCACTACAGAGATCCCAAACGCTCAAAAAATTCTTGGCTGAGTTGATGAAAACCGTGTTGGAGATGCCGTACAGCCCTTCAGCGACCAGCATTCCGCCAGCCATTCCTGTAAACAGAGCCAAGATCGTCAAAATGGGCAACATCAAGCAGCAGGCAATCACACGGGGAATGACTAAGTAATCGATCGGATCAGTCCGCAACACATACAGTGCATCAATCTGCTCAGTCACTTTCATCGTGCCAATCTCTGCTGCAAAGGCTGATCCCACCCTTCCCGCTAAAATTACGGCGGTTAGAACAGGTGCCAATTCTCGCGACAAAGAAATCGCTAACACGCCCCCGACGGCTGTTCCTGCACCCAGATTGATAAACTCTCTAGCAACTTGAATGGTGAACACCATGCCCACAAAAGCAGCCGTCAATAACGCAATCAGCAGCGAGGCGGGGCCGACAGCGGCCATTTGCTCGATCGTATTGCGTCGATTAATTTTGCCACTCAGTAAGTGAACGAGGACTTGCCCACCCAGCAACACCGCAGATAAAAGGCGCTGGCTCCACAGTCCCAAAGCAGAATTTGAAGGTGTCTCAGTCAACGGAACAGTACTTCTAGCAACTATGCTGACAGGATATCAGTTAAACCCTTAGTCAGTCTTTGTTCTCGCAGAACAAGGAGAATTATTTGATTGTTAAGAAGCTCAGATTTTCTTCTGAGAATTGCGTTTTTCTAAAAGATATCTAAGTTGATAGAGATAAGCTGCACCAAGTAGCCAAACCCCTAAGAGTCTGAGTGAGAGTTCCACATTCAAATCTGAGGTGTAAAGTTTTATTAAACGACCTGCTCCACAACCTGTGAGCGTGCCCAAGCGCGCTGCAATTGATGAATTTACAAACCCTACTGACTCAACTTCTTGAATGCAGTACTGGCTCGAGGAAAAGTAGGGGAGGGCAACAAGAACGACGGGTAAGGTCGCTATAGTTGTGATGACCATACTGTAGAGAAGCTCTGACCACTTCCGAGATGGACTTAACCAGTATGGAGGAGTTGACCAAAAAAGCTTTAGGAAAATTACGTACATCACTTTTAAGGCCAAATACCAGACCAAACCTCCAGCTAGGCAAGCCAGTGAGAAGCCAAAGAGAAATAGTAGTAATTCTGGCTTTAGAGAGTTCGTTGCAAGAGAAGCCACCACAATGACTGAACCCAGTATAAAGACTAACCAAAACCACGCAGCAAAGACAATAACGCCGAAATACGTTGGTATCGCTAAACTGATTGCTCTTAGCCAACAGATAGGATAGGGTATCCACGCAGGATAGAGAGATTTGGGGCGACTCATGAATCAACCTATTGCAATTTGATGGGGCGAACAACTCCTTATTATCTTTCCCATCCGGTTATCCACTATAGAAATAGCGGAAACTTGATACACGTAAAAACGAGGTAAATCTGCATGGTGGCAAAGCGTCTTCAGGCTCCAAAACCCATTGTTCAATCGGATGAGGAAGACTCGTCGATCGAGTACTTTTATGATGTGCCCGGTAGTATGCCTGGGACGCTGAGAATTGACGTAGATGCCGCTCCTTCTGAGATCGTCTTGATCGACTACAACGAAGCCAACGCCGTGCGTCTTCAGATTGAGTCACCGCGAGTCTGTGCAGAGTATCTAGACACCGAATCTGTCTCCTGGGTAGATGTCAAAGGACTCGGCAGCGAAGACATTTTGAATGAACTTGGGGAGGTTTTTAGTTTGCATCCCCTCGTGTTGGAAGACGTGGTAAATGTGCCGCAACGCCCCAAAGTCGAGGAATATGAGAATCAACTGTTGCTCATTTCGCGAATGGTGATGTTGAGGCGATCGTCCAGTGGGTTTCACACCGAGCAGGTCAGTTTTGTGTTAGGTCGTCACTACTTACTCACCGTTCAAGAAGAGCCTGAGCGCGATTGTTTTAACGCTATTCGAGAACGCATTCGTACCAGTAAAGGCACTATTCGCAAACACAAAGCTGACTATTTGATGTACGCGCTGTTGGATTCGATCGTCGATGGTTTCTTCCCAATTTTGGAGCGCTACGGAGAAGAAATTGAAGGTCTCGAAGATGAAGTGGTCGAAAATCCTACTCACAAAACGTTAGAAAAGATTCATAAAATCAAGCGAGAATTGTTGACGCTGCGGCGATCGATTTGGCCCCAACGCGATGCGATTAATTCTCTAATTCGAGATGGCAGTGACTTGATTTGTGATGAAGTTCGGGTGTATTTACGCGACTGTTATGATCACGCCGTTCAAGTGCTGGATATGGTCGAAACCTACCGTGAGCTGGCTTCTAGCTTGATGGATGTCTATTTATCTTCCGTCAGCAATAAAATGAACGAAGTCATGAAATTTCTAACGATCGTCTCCACCATCTTCATTCCCCTGACCTTTATTGTTGGAGTCTACGGCATGAATTTCAACACTGATAAGTCACCCCTCAACATGCCAGAGCTAAATTGGTATTGGGGCTATCCGTTGTGTTGGGCAGTGATGATGGCGATCGCCGTTTCTCTGATCTTCTTCTTTAAGCGAAAAGGCTGGTTTGAGAACTTTTCAACCGTCAAAGGAAAGAGTAGGGAGTGAAAAAAACTTCGTAATTTACTTAGATACCACTCCCCGTCTCTCTAACTAATTTCTCTAACTAATCTCGCTTTAACCGTCGTAATTCATCTTGCAAATCCATTACTTGCCGCCGCATGTCTTCAACGCTGTTTTGAGGAGTTGCCGCAGTCGGTTCCTCATCGTCGTCTAAAATCTCAATCTTGCGAGGCTCCGAAGGTTTTGGATCATTTGACTGTGTGACGGGCGGTTGTTGGGCGCGATTGACCATATCATCAACAAACTTGCGCGCATCCTCAGCCGACATTTCACCGCGCTCGACCATCTCATCCGCCAATTTTTGCACCTGTACGCGAAGCTCACTCAGCTTTTCTCCCGCCTTTTCTCCCGCGTAAGAAGCCACTCCAATCCCCAGATACACCGCTTTCTGCACTAGATCTCCCAAACCCATATCCTTTAAACTCCCATGTCATCCGTTTCTTTTAGGGTACAAAGAAAACCGGAGACGCGCCCACGGGGGTTTACCGCACCCAAGTAAGACTAAGGAAAAGATTGCTGAATTCGCTGAATTCAAGGATGAGTTATCAAGATTCTATTTGAAGTGCAGAATCAAGAATCCATCTTAAAGTCTTTAAAATTAAAGTGACCCGGAGACTACGCCTATCTTGAGCATCCCGTATTGCTGCTGCCTTCCGGCCCTGACAAGATTTGGGTGTCACGATCGCATAGATCCGAGTCACTTATTAGAATAACACTGTTGAGCGCGATTGGTTTTTATTCAACGGATTCTTCTTGCCTTGCCGCTACTCCACGACGACACGCCATTCATAAAGCTTGTAGTTGACACAGCCGTTTTGAATTAAGGGATCTTTGGCGACGATCGCCTTTGCCTCATCCATCGACTGCGCCTTAAAGAGAAGCATTCCGCCCCCGTAGTGTGCCCAATAGCCTGTGCGAGCTTCGTGACCTTGATCAATGAGAGATTTGACGTAGGCTTTGTGAGCAGAGACGTAGCGATCGAAGATACTCTTATCTACAATTCCCTCTTCGATCTTCACAAACCAAGGCATTAGTATTCTCTTCCTTAGAATCTTTTTACTCAAGTTTCCCATTCTGTAGCTTACAGTCAGAACGAGTCTGGATAGAAATTTTCACGCTAATTGGCTCATCTACAGATGCTCATCTACATAGTTGTTTTTATAGTTGTTTTTTATGGCTCTGATGCAACGCTTTTTCATTGCGCTTTTACCCCCCCAAGACATTCAAGATCGGGTGACTGAGATAAAGCAATATTTTACAGAGCATTATGCGACTCGTCACGCTCACAAATCGCCGCCCCACATTACCTTGCAGCCTCCGTTTGAGTGGCCGTCTGGAGAAGTTTCACAGTTAGAGCAGAGCTTAAAATCGTTTGCTCAAAAGGCGAGGAAGGTACCGATCGTATTGGACAATTTTGCAGCGTTTCCGCCTCGCGTCATCTATATCAATGTTCTCAAAACTCCTGACTTGCTGACATTACAACAGCAGTTGATGGCTCACCTCGAAGCGACCCTGAGCATCGTTGATCCGGTTTCTAAGTCTCGTCCCTTTGTGCCCCACATGACCGTAGCGTTTCGTGATCTGACTCGACAAAATTTCGCTGTCGCCTGGGAAGCGTTTCACAACAAATCGCTGCACTATGAGTTTGTGGGCGATCGCTTGACGCTATTGGTTCACACGGGCGATCGCTGGACTGTCGCCTCTGAGTTTCCGTTTCTCGCTTGAATAGACAACAGCAAAGCCCTTAAAGGTAACGTGAGTTCGACGGAGGATAGAAGCGCAAAAGGAAAGCTGAGACTACCGTTG